>JAEEHZ010000239.1 GCA_016281115.1 Clostridiaceae bacterium
CGAAGTCGTATTTGAAGAAGGCTGTGATAGCGAAACAATGAGCAAAAGCGACCTTACAATCATAAAAAAGTGCATTGCCGAGGACCCGAGGCCGTCTTATCAGGAAAACGAAACGCGGATTTACAAGATGAAATACAAAAATTTCGACGTTTGCTTCAGGATTTGCAAAAACAAAGCCTTTATCACAAAAATCATACCCGACGAAAAATAAAAAATCAGGCGAAAACGCCTGATTTTTATATTATATATTCACTATTTTCTCGATATGATTTCCCGTGCGAGCTCCTTATATGCGGCGGCGCCCTTCGAGTGCTTATCGAAATACATTGCCGGCATGCCGAAGCTCGGCGCTTCCGACAGCCTTACGTTTCTCGGCACGGGCGTTGAAAACAGCTTATCGGGAAAATGCCTTTTGAGCTCCTCAAGCACCTGCATCGTAAGATTCAGTCTGCCGTCGAACATGGTTACTATGACTCCGAAAAGTTCAAGCGACGGATTATACGTCTTTTTTATCTTCGATATCGTCATCATAAGCATACTCAGCCCCTCCAGCGCGTAATATTCGCACTGCATGGGCACGACAACGCCGTCCGCGGCGGAAAGCGAATTTATCGTCAGCAGTCCCAGCGACGGCGGGCAGTCTATTATTATATAATCGTAGTCGCATCTTAACGTATCGAGCGCCTTTTTAAGTTTATACTGTCTTTTTTCCTCGTCGACGAGTTCGATTTCCGCGCCTGCGAGCGATATATCGGCGGGTATGACGTCGAGACCTTTGAATTCGGTTTTTATTATACAATTATACGGATTTTCTCCCGAAAGCAGCTCATAAGACGTTTTTACGCCTTTTTTTGTTATTCCCACTCCGCTCGTCGCGTTGCCCTGCGGGTCAAAATCCACAAGAAGCGTCTTTTTGCCCTCTTCTCCGAGGGAAGAAGCGATATTGACCGCGCTCGTCGTCTTTCCGACTCCACCCTTCTGGTTTGCGAACGCGAGTATTCTGCACTTTATTTCAGAGCCCATTGATATTCTCCTTAAACAGACCTTTTATGCGTCGGTATTCTGATTCATATAGTCGTCGATTGCGTTTTTGAGTTTTACAAGTCCTTCTTCAAGCTCTACGTTATCGAGCTGTGCGCCCGCGGAGTCGAAATGTCCGCCGCCGCCGAGCTTTTCAAGTATGAGCTGGACGTTTATCGTTCCGTCCGAGCGTGAAGAAATATGCACGCTTCCGTCGATTACGCATATCACGAACGACGCGCTGACTTTTTCAAGCGTGAGAAGCTTATCCGCCGCCTTTGACGCGGCTATTTTATCCTTCTCGTGCGCTTCCTTTTCATACACCGATATCGCTATTTTTTCCCTGTAAATATGGATATTATTCTCAAACGCCGTTTCGCGCGTGAAATCCTCTATTGATGTACTGAAAAGCTTATTCGCGTCATACGGGTTTGCGCCTTCGCCTCTCAAATACTGCGCCGCGCCGAACGTCTTTGTTCCCGTGTTTTTGGTAAACTGGTTTGTATCGAGGCTTATACCCGAGAAGAGCAGGTTTGCCTCCGGTCTTGTGAGGGTTCCCGAGGGCACCGACTGTTCGAGTATTTCACACATAAGTTCCGACGCCGAGGACGCCGCAGGCTCAATATACGATATTTTCGGCGGATTTACGAATTCTCCCGTCTTTCTGTGGTGGTCGATTACGACGAACGAGCTTGCCGATTCGTACAGTTCCGGCACCTCGAAAAACGTAGGATTATTCACGTCGCACACCACGAGCAGCGTATCCGACCTTATGAGTTCGTGCGCCATTTCCCTGTCGACGAACAGTTCGTCGTATTCCCCCGCCTTATCCCTCATGCTGTCGAATATCTTTTTGAGGTTGAAGTCGTGCACGTTTACGACGACGTTTACGGGAACGCCGTTATATTTTGCTATTCTCGACACGGCGACGCACGACGCTATCGAGTCGTGGTCGGCGTACTTATGTCCCATGGCAATTACGTTTCCGCTGTTTTTGATGAGATTTATAAGCTCGTTTGCAATGACTCTCGAGCGCACTTTTGTCTTCTTCTGCACCGATTTCGACCTGCCGCCGTAGTATTCGACGGAATTTTCGCTCTTTACGACCGCCTGGTCTCCGCCCCTCTGGAGCGCAAGGTCGAGCGCGTTTCTTGCGACGCTCTCCTTTTCGGCGTACGTTCCGTTTATTTTGGAAACGCCTATCGACGCGGTAAACGGCATGGTTATATTATCTATTTCGATTTCCCTTATTTTATCGAGAATATCGAACTTATCCTCGTCGAGTCTTTCGAAATATCTCTGCTCGAAAAGGACGATAAACTTATCCTTATCGTATTCCTTGATTATTCCGCCTATCGACGCGGTCCATTCGTCAAGCACGCCGCCTATCGTCGCAAGCGCCGTTCTCTGCTTATCCTGTATGAACTGCACCGCTTCGGAGAAGTTATCTATCACGATAAACGCAACCATGAGCGATTTCATATCTATTTCGCGTTTCGCGACTCCAAGCGCAGTAATATCGTTCCAGACGGTTATGCAGTATCCCTTGCCCACCGTCGACGTCTTATAGAAATCTATCTCGTATTCGGCGATTTCTGTTTTAATCTGCATTGCTTCCGCGTTATCCCTGAACATTCTTGCGGGACTGAGTGTTGAACCGAATATTTCGGACAGTTTTTTTCCGTAAAGCGTTCCTTTTTCGTTTGCACACGCCAAAAACGCCTTATTATACCAGACTATCTCTCCCGAGTCGTTTACTATGGCTATCGGATTTTTGAAGGAGGTTACGAAATTTATCGTCATTCCCGACAAAAGCGGACTTTCCTTCGTCATTCCGCTTTTTTTGATTTCGCCGTGTGTGATTATCGCGTTTCCGGCAAGGAAAAGCAATATTATTATCACTCCCGCGAAAAACAGCGGATATTCTTTTTTCACAAGGCATGCAAGAGTAAGCAGTGCAAGTGCAAAAAGCCCCGCAAGCACGCTCTTTTTTGCAAACATCTTATTAAGACTTTCTTTTAACATCAGCTTTTCGCATCCTTCCAACCTGTCTGTATATTACAAAGGATTCTTCGGCGCATACGACCTTCTCACCGTCGACGACGCGCCGATAAACGAAAGAATTATCACAACGGTATTCATTCCGAGAATAAAAATCAGCAAAAATGCGAGCGCAGCGACGGCGATTACCGCAAGAGCGCGGCTTCTTATCCTCAAAGCGAAGAATCCGTACACGGATTTTATTCCGAGATACGCAAACGGTATTGACAAAATTGTACTTACGTTATAAAACGCCGCCGAAAGCACGTTGTTTCCGACAAAGAAATCAAAAATGAAATACGCCGCGTATGAAACATACAAAAATCTTGCGCCGAGCGGAGACATTGAAAACGTCCAGTCCCTGCCGTCAACGCATTCTTTTTTCATATCCGATATTTTACAGAAAAATCCGTAAATTGCGACCGAAAGCGCCGACAGCAGCATTCCGAATATCACAAGCGAGCTTACCGCGTTTACCTTTACGTAGTATTCGCTCGTCTGTATGAATTCCTCGACGTAATCGAGCGTCTGCGCGTCATACGCGGCGTTTTCCGAAATAATATCGAAAATATTCCTATACGTTTCTCCGACGTACGACGCCGCCGTTTCAACAGCTGTTTTCAGTGTCTCCGGTCTTATATTTCCGAACGCCCGCCAAATGAAGATCAGCACGTCGGCTATAATTCCCGCGGAAGCAGCCGTGCAGAGTGCGGCATACGTCTTTGCCTTGTTCTGTTTTATTTTTGCGCAATAAGACAAGCAAAGTGCGCAGACAAGGCAAAGAAGAACGTTTACGGCGGAGCCGAAAACGTCGCTTCCGCCCGCAAGCACCGGTATTGCGGCAAAAGCCAATACGGGCACCGCCATGACGTAAGGCAGAAAACCGTATGATATTATTATCGAATACAAGACCGAGAACAGCGCAAGTGAAAGTATTCCGAGGACCGAGAAAACGGAAAATCCCGCGGCGTAATGAAGCGCGCATAGTAAAGACAGCGCAAAATACGCAAACATGACTATTCCCTTGTTTTTTCCGCTCTCGCTCCTGTTTTCGTTCAAAGCCGTTCTCCCGTAAAAAATGTTATTATTTTTTTGCATACATTATTATATTAACACAAACGCCCGTTTTTTGCAATACCTCTCTTTTTTGCGTTTTTTTATTCTTTATCAAAATATTTGTTGACAAACGCGGCTTTTTATGATATACTACATAAGCACCAAAAACGGCCCCCTGGTCAAGCGGCTAAGACATCGCCCTCTCACGGCGAAAACGGGAGTTCGATTCTCCCGGGGGTCACCAATTTTGCGGCCCGTTGGTCAAGCGGTTAAGACACGGCCCTTTCACGGCTGTAACATGGGTTCGATTCCCGTACGGGTCACCAAAACAAAAATCCTGCAGCACACGCGGCAGGATTTTTGTAATGAAGAATGAATAATGAATAATGAAAAATCAAGGTGCAAAAAACCGCGGCGTTTGCCGCGGTTTTCAATTATTTTTTATGTTTTTTGGTGCTCAGTCCGAAAAGGCCGAGATAATGGTTTTTCAGAGCTTTTTTCCAATAATTGTATTCCGATTCGCTTGTCGCTCTGTGCATTTCCATCTTTATATATCTGGTTTCCTTTGAAAAAGGAACGATAAATTCCGATATGACTTTTATCGCAAGCAGCAGCAATACCGCTATTGCAAAGATAATTACAAAAAAGGTTCCTGCACTCATTGCTACCTCCGCAGTTCTCCATAATAAAGATAAACTGTTTTTATTATTCTATCATTTGTTTTGAATTTTGTCAACACTTTATGACTTTTTATTACATCTTTTAATATAATATTTTATTTTATGACGTCAGACGGGTATTTATTCGTATTTGTTGTAAAATTAACAAAAATTTAAGATAAATTTATATATCCTTTTATATATTCCCATATCCCATTGTTAATATGGTTTGCGGGTGATAAACCCCTCGTAAGTTTTTAAAAATGTTTATAAAACCTCGGTCGTTTGTCGTAAATTTTGTCGTAAATAACATTATGATATTTTGAACGCTCCGTCTAATCTCGCGAAACTCTCTAATTTCTTTTCTCTCGTCGTCTCATTATACACATCCATCGTAACTCTGATATCTGTATGCCCCATTACTTCTTGGATGAGTTTTACATTGCTTTCGTTCTCACACATTCTTGTGCAAAACGTATGACGCAGGTTGTGGCAGGAAAAATGCGGCAATAAGATTGGCTGCCGTCCTTCCGTCTTCGCGTTTTTCATCTCTTGAGTGTTAGCGTCTTTGATAATTCGCTTAATCCAGTAGTTGACATACCATCCCCTGAGTATTTTATCGCGTGTACAGCCAAATACAAACCCTGTATATCCGTCGACGCAGAAAGTATTAAATCCGTGTATTTTTTGATATTCGTATTCTTTTAACAGGGCAAGTTTTACCTCGGTGAACATTGGAATATCGCGCACACCCGCACGCGTTTTTGGGGTAGATATTCGCGCCCTTTGGCACGTTTCATTTTTGCGGGCATTGTAAAGCAAATTATGATTAATTTTAATAATATTGTTTTCAAAATCACAATCTTCCCAACGCAATCCGCACAACTCTCCGATGCGTAGTCCGGTACCTAGCATAACGGTAAATATAGTTTTCAAATTTTTATATTTAGAGTTTTGAGAAATAAATTCTATAAATCTATCCTGTTGCTGTTCGGTTAAAGAGTGCCGCTTTTTTTGTTTTTCGGCAATATGTTGTATATGCAATTCTGACAGAACGCCGTCGGTGGGGTTACTACGGATTATGTTATCACGCACAGCCATATTAAATAACGGACATATCATTGTATGAATGCCTCTTATTGTTCCCGATGTTAATTTTAAATTTATAGCTAGGTGGCTGTATAATTTTTTTATATCCGAACGCTCTATGTTGGAAATTTTCATGAAACCTATATTATGACGTATATATTTTTCATATCTATATAAATACTCTGATTTAGTAGTTGGTTTAATTATTTTATGCGAAACATACTCATCAAAACAATCGTTTAATGTTGTTTCTTGTGATCTTTTTGTGTCTATATCGTCTTCGATATCCCTGAGGATATGTTTTTCAATATCCCTTAACGCTTCGCACTGCCGTTTACCGGGTGGCACTTTGTCGGTAGCCACCAATTTCCAACTATATACGCTGTGTCTACCGCTACTGTCCGTATATTTAAACTCATACTTCCCGTCCGGTCTCTGGCTCTCGCTGTTTTGTAAAATTCTTCCTTTATTATCTCTTCTTTTTTCGCTCATCAGAAAACCCTCTCCTTGAAAGACAACAGATATATGGGTTAAATTGTATTAAGTTCATCTATCATCTTCTCAAATTTAATTCTTTTTATTTGCGGTCTGTTGCCATTCCACAATATGTATGCTGCATCGGGATTTTCATTAACAAGCCTGCGTAGTTTATTTTCTCCTATACGAAAATACGCAGCTGCTTCCTCGACGGAGAGGGTGAATTTTTCATTAATTGGTATTTTCATACGTCCTCTTTCCGCCGGAGCGATAAACGCTCCGGCTTAATTATGTATTTATTCAAACATGCTTAGTTGTTCATATTTTTTGTCCGTGCTGCCAAATCCGCCCGATCCGCGAGCTGTCGAATCAAGCTCGTCCGCCTCTTCAAACTCCACAGAAGAGTATGGCATAATTACAATCTGCGCAATTCGCTCTCCGCGCCTAACTTCTTGTATGGTATCCGTATCGTTCCTGAGAGCCACAATGATTTCTCCTCTGTAATCTGAGTCTATAACACCCACGCAATTCGCAGGTCTCAAACCTTGTTTTGTAGCCGCTCCGCTTCGAGCAAATACAGCGCCGAAGTTACCGTCCGGAATTGCCATAGCTACCCCCGTGGGAACTTTTAAAACTCCGTGCGGATATATTAAACATAAATCTTCATTAAAATTAGCGTATAAATCATATCCTGCCGCGTATTCCGAACCACGTGTCGGCGTAATTGCGGTATCATTTATTTTTTTAATTTTGATCTTCACCATTTAGTTCTCCTTTATATTTTTTTAATGCTCCAAGAGTTATGTATGCCATATCGCAATTCATACACCGGTATCGATATTCACGAAAAAGTTCAGCTCTTGTGCCTATTATTTGTATTTTTTCGCCACATGCCAGACATTTTCCTTGTTTCATATAAATTCTGCTATCAGCTGGTTTAATGATCTTCGTTATCATTTTTCCTCCTAGTCTACCGCGATCCAGAGCCCGCAGTGGCATGCTCCCAGTTCTCCCCGCTCAATTTGATCCCTGAACCTTTTACACCTGCATTTTGTGTCGCAGTTTTTCACAATAGAGCACGGGCAGTAGCCATTGTTGGATTTTAGTTTCTTTTTAATTTCGTTAGCATATTCCGTATCTGGATTTTGAATTATTCTCATTTTCTCATTCCTTATGTATTAATTAAACCATTTTACTATTGTCGATCCTTGATATCCCCTTTCCCATATAAACCATGCATAAGCCTGTGCGCTTCCTTGACAGGCTTCAAAATCTCCGCCATGAGCGCAGTTAATTCTTTTGCTTGCTACATATATGGTTTTTGGTGGGTATCTGTCGAAAAGATCCCTTCTGCTTTGACTTTCGAGAAACAGTAATCTCAAAAACATCGCCACTTTGTTACCTTCCGGGACGCTTTCTATTGCGTGTTCGACAAATTCTTTCGCATATTTATATGGGGGATTTGTTATAATATCCCCATCAAAACAAACATTTTGTTTAAGAAAGTCCACCCCCCCCTCACCATACCCGCGGTATATCAAATCTGACGAGGTTACGTTATATCCATGTTTTTCAAGCACTTTGCTCAAATGTCCAGCGCCGCATGCGCATTCCCAAATATTAGGGTTAAATGTCTCGAGTTCCAGCAGAAGTTCGGCTGCTATCGGGTCGGTCGCATAATAATCATTTTGCTCTCGAATCGTATTGCTATGATTTGACGCTCCCAGTGTTGAAAATACACCCTTCATATTACTCATTAACAAATCTCCTCTGCATATTGATTGGGAGATGCTAAAAATACGCCGAGTATTTTGTCGTATCTTTTTTCTTGATCGGGTATATATCTTCCGAATTTTATAATTATGTTTTCAAAGCATTTCATCGCGTCAACCATTGATAAAATCTCAGTTTTATTAAATCCGGTATAAATTATCACGGTATCGCGACAATGATATACAAAACGTAACTTGGCTATAAAATTAAACATCTCCTCAAATTGTTCAAACGGTTCAAGTCCACCAAAGACTATCGCCTTAGTAATATCGTTTAGCAAGTATCTGTGGATAATATCATCATCAGACACTGCTTTAGTCTCAGCTCTCGCGAGAGAGCTGTTTTGGCAACAGCTCTTCCCGCTTTCTTTATCGCATTTAAAATTACAAGTATTTGTGCAAATATACATCGCCGGTTCTTTATAGTTAACGAAATCTTCATCAACCAAATCTTTTATCAGCATACCGCACCTCTTGTATTAAGTTATGATGTGGGAATTAACATCTTCCCACTCGCGTAATTTAAATTCCTGTGCCCGCTCTTTGGAGTATGTTTTTACCGGCACGAAGAATCCTACAATTCTTGTGTACTCGGTATCCACCGGCTCTCCGCAATACGGACACACCGTTCCGTAGAATGCGTGGTTATGTTTACACGCTTGAATTTTGGTATTAAATGCAAAATATGTTACTCCGTGGTCTGCGACATAATTCAACATATCCCATGCGGTTTCCGGATTATTAAACGGCGCGTCAATATTGATATGTAATATGCTGCCGCCATTGCAAAAGCCGTCAAATAATGCGGCAATTCTAATACGCTCTTGCAGCGTTGCCTTTATTCCGAGCGGTAAAAACTGGTTGCCATAGAGTGGTAAGTCGGTAACCGTTTTACGCGGGAAGAAGAATTTATCTTTTTGCATCAGTTTAGCGGCGGCGGTTTCGCCGGGAATCTGCTCGCAGTTTATTTGGTAATCCACAAGTTTCATAAACTCTGCTTTAACTTCATGAATTGTGTCGAAAATCCGCTTTCCAAATCGTTCCGCGTCATCTGTATAGAAAGTGTTTCCCGTTTCATCTACTCTCGTGTAGCCGAATACTTTCATAGTTTCGTACACCCCAATAAAACCGATTGTATTATAAAGGTGTTCGAAGTCTACCAGCCCGAGAGAAAAGTTTTTAAGCAAGCCCTTTTCAACATTTCTCTTAATTATATTGCGCACGCAATCTAAAGCCTGTAAATCGAGCCAAACCATGTTCTTTAACGCAGAAATATATGCGTCTTCCGTTTTGTTTTCTAACGCAAGTCTGGCAAGATTTACCGTGCTTACTTTTACAGATCCCACTTTCAGCGCGGTACCTCCAATAGAGTTAAAATAGCCGAGACTTTCGATATTGGATTTAAGTCTGCAGCAATTGGACAAGCTTGTAACCGACGAGTCTACAAATAAATTGCTGTCACTCCATTTTCGATTGTGTTCACATGCGTATCTTGCAAATTCTTCGTCTACAAATTTGCCATCCTGGCGCAGTAAAGAGATTGAAATTACCGGGAAAGTCATCATATTATGGGTGCGAATTTCAGCTACTGTCTCTAAAAACAGTTTTTGAAAATCCATAATGCCTTCGAGTTCGTCTATCATAAACTTGCCGTCCGGAAATTCTGCGCCGCCAAACAGCGCCTCAAGATATGGATGGTCAAAGAAAGAACAGTTTGAAAATGCTGACTGAATTCCATTCCTGGTGTGAGGCTGGTTTAATGCATATACAAGCCTTTGAATATTTTGTTGAGCATATTTTTCGGGTGACTCCGTAAAGTAATTATTTTTAATATCTCTATCCCAAAAATAATACATATATGGAATAAGATTCGGTAATCCGACCGCGCCCGATGAACGGTTACTTGCATAATGTACATATTCTTTAACAAAATCAACGAATGTCACAAGATGCTTGGCGGGTTCAGCATTAAAGTTTTCGAGAAAGAATAATCCTCTTTCCGCGAGATCCTTAAGATCATACGCAAAACAATAGTGGACGAAAGATGTCGAATTCGCATCATGCATATACAAATGTCCGTCCCATTCGTTTTGCAACCAAGCGTTGGCCGCGCTAAAGCCGAAACGCTTATTCATTTCATAATATATTTTATTAAATGCAAGTAATTTCTGGTGCGGCTTGGGCATTTCGTTTATTAATGTTACTATGTCTTTTTGTCCCACGTTCGCGTTTCCGTCTACCGACGCATCCGCAACGGTTTCCGTGTCAATAAAATGGTCTATAAAATCGGTATAACTTAACTGTCCCGGAGCCAATCCGTTCAGAGCTGCCATTTCCTCGCCATATTCACTTTGCATTTTATTGTAAGCATTAACGAAGTTTCGTTTTAATTCTATATTAATATTCATGTGTACCTCTTCATTTTTCCGCATTAAGCATATCAACTGCTTCGCGGAAGTTTAATAATACCCCGTCCAAACTTAACACCGGTACTTCTGTGATTCCAAGAGCCAGCATCTCTTCTGTCGAGGTGTTTTCGGTGTAAGTAATATTCTTCTCAGAAAGCTTCTTTTTCAGCACATTGCATCGGGGGCACCCGGTAGAATATAAAATAATGTTTTTATTAATCATTTTTTCACCTCTTAATCGGGCTGAGATTATATTATAGTATCCATGTCGCAATCTTCGCCGATGATATAATCCACGAAACCTTTTTCTTTGGCTTCATCTGCAAACAAATACCATTCAACTCGCAGTTTGCTATCGTATTCAGAGTCTGTAAGCCTGCTTCTGGAAATAATATATTCTTTAACCCTTTCTTCAATTTTACGTTGAAATTTCATCTGATCCTGCGCTTTGGCACCTGAATTATAAACAAAATTCGAACCGTCGTGCATAAGAAATTTAGCGTTTTTTGTTGCAAATCTTTTATGTCCGGCAAGTCCTATAAGGAAGCCCATGCTATACTGATATCCGAGGTTAATCGTATACACCGGAGTTTTACTATTTCGGATTACGTCTATCAGCTCAAACCCAGAATCTACTTCTCCGCCATTCGACGTAATATACAGCAATATCGGTTGACGTTTGTCAACGGGAATTTCCTTATCCTCTTTGTTAATCTGTAAAATATGTCTTACGACATCGGTTATAGACAATTGCTCAATATCGGTAGTTAAAAAAAGTTTGCGTTGTTGTAAATCTTTTAAGTAAAATAACGAATCTATAGCATTATTTTCTGTTAATACGTTTTCAATATCAACATCGATATCGTAGTATGAATCTTTTTTAGTCTTCATTTAAGTGCTCCTTAATCCATTGTGAAATCGTTTCGTCCAGATCACGCAGCGAACCGTTATTTTTTATTAAATAATCGGGTTGTATGCCGTCTAACGCGGTTTCGCTCGGGTGATGCTGCTGTTCCGGAGAAAGTAAGTTTGTAAAATTATTTCGAACAATTCTAAGATGTGTAACTGCGAAACCGTCGGACTTCAGCTTGCCAAGTTCATTTGGAAACCTCAAATCCGGTATAATTACATAGTCCCAATTTGTTCCAAAAAATTTTAGTATTGTAGAAATGAAATCAACCCAAAAATCCGGTTCTTCTTTTCTGATAATATCCGTCCCGACATATTGTAAAATATGACGTCCGTGTTCGTCCTTCGCGCCATCCCAATTAAAAAATGTTTTGCAGATATACTTCAGTAAATCGGCGTAATGCGTGATTAATACACGATATTGTTTCTCTCTTAGTTTGTCGGAGAGTAATTTTGCAACTGTGTCTTTACCGTTTTGTGCATGGCCTGAAATTGTAATTATCTTCATATGTTTTTCACCCCTTTTGTCAGATAAAGTTTGAATGTCTTTGAAATTTATCGACGGCATCTCGAACCGACATTGTTTCGTGCGGGGTATACCATTTATTCTCCAAGCCGTCGTATATCTCGCGCACTTTGCACCATGCTGCTACCACCGGTTTATGTGTATCTCTTACTGCGTGTTCGCATATAAATGCCACAGCTTGTTTGCCAACTTTTATAAAATCGTCAACCATGCGCTGTAACGCCAGCCTTTGTCCAAACGGCACATCTGCGTCGCCATATTTTATTTCAAAGATTATGTATTTCGAGTCTTTATACTCAATTAAACCGTCTATATCTGTGGGATAAATACTTCCATCAATTGCCAAGCCTTTAAAGTCAACCAATTGCTTCATTCTGTTTTGATTGTTAATTTTCGTCCTTATGCTCATCACTTCCGTTTTCAGTTATGATTGGCGAGACAAGACACGAATCTATAAGTTTCTCAATACAATCACAGCATAAGTTTAAATCAACCGTGTCGCCGTCGTATTTTGTCCCGTACCCAAAACGCCTGTACATTCTGAAGCCTTCTTGCATATCCCACATATCAAGTTCTTTACCGCATTTATTACAAATTATTTTACTTGACATATCACACGTTCCTTTCGGTTATTTTAAATGATTTGAGAAAATCGTTTAAAAAAGATTCTCCTTCGTTATTAACATCACAAATATCTTTTGTAAAGTCAGCATTAGACATAGGATCTCCCATAAGGACAATCGGATCGCCCTCATATACTACCTTAATAGGCTTGTCGTTGCCTGCGGTAATTATAAGTACATTATCATCGTAGTTAGGCGTGCTTAAATCCAGAGTATTATATCCTAATCTCGCAAACACAGTTGCACTATCTATAAAATCAGTAATTGCGACGCCAACTTTTTTTGCAGCATCTGCCGCAGTGTCCGCAAAAAATTCTATTTCCTCATTTAACCGATGTATAAGGTTGGAAAAATCTGACTGAATGATCCACACACACCTCCTTAATTAATTTTACTGAATCCCGTCATCACAAAATAAGTGTTATCGCGATCAAAAGATTTTAAATATACAATATCTCCCTTGTGAATAGGATCTGTATTATATACGTTGTTAAAAATTGTAAATCTACTGTCTTTGCCGCTTCCTATTGATTTGGTTAAAACCGAATACCCGAATTGCTTATTATCTCTTTTTCTTTTAAGAGGATATATTTCGGTTATATACAATTTGCGGCGATCTTCTTCTTTGCCGGACACATACCCTGCGTAACCCATAACTTCTTCAAAGTTTTTTGCTTTTGCAACATCACTTAAATCTTCCATGTGCGTAGCTTTGATTGCGTTTTCGGTTTCTCTCATAATCGAGACGACATCAAGCAATGTGTAACTCTTCGCAACATTCCCTGTTTTTGTTGTCCCTACTGAATATTTGACCACGATAGGTTCTAACGGAGTTCCGTTAATTTGATCTTTTTTTATTTGCTTTGCTTCGCCCTGCTTAAATGTGTTATAAAACATATCGGTAATATACAGTAACTCTCTTTGATTCCCAAAATCCGAGAAATAGTCGAGTTTTATCAAAATATCAAGTTGTCTTGTATCAAGCGAGGTTTGTTTTATATCTGTAAGCACATCAACAAACTTTGTATACATTTTGCTATGCGCAAGATCATATAATTCCTCCGCGATGCCCTTGCTCATATATTTGATAGACGCGAGTCCCTTAGCAATGAGATTCTTTTCTTTATCGTAGAAGTATTCGCTTTTCGATATCCCCCATTTAGGCATTGTAACCCGAATTCCTCTCCGGGTGGCGAGTTCAGTTCCGGTTTTAATATCGTCTTCGTTAGCCGAGTTATTAAGATATGAAGTGATAAACTCAATTGGATAGTAATGCCGGAAATATCCGTAATAATATCCAAGCAAGCAATATGCTATGCTATGGTTGTAATTAAACATGTATGAAGACGCGTCTTCGATGACTTTCAAATATTCTGTTACTTCCTTTTCGGCTTCATCTTTCGGCTTTCCGGAACTTGCGCAATATCCCGCAAGTATTTCCGGCATCATCTTTTCAAGTTCATCGAGTTTTTTCTTTGCAATTCCTCTGCGCACGGTGTCCGCCTTACTTCCGGATAATCCGCACACATCAGTTAAATAACGGGTTACGTCTTCTTGGTAAACCAAATACCCAAGGTTGACCTCAAGTAGTTTATCTATCGCACTTGACGGGTTTTTATGAATTTTCCTTTGCAATAAATCATCTCTGTATGAAGCGCCTGACGGTCTTATGCAAGCTGTAACCAACGACATATCAAAAATACTGTGCGGGTGGAATTTTTTAAGGCTTTGCGCCGCGAACGAGGATTCAAATTGAAATATCGCGGTTTGATCTTTACATATATCGTCCCAAACCTCTTTATCGTCAAAATCTATATCACTTGTTTTTGGATACGGCACACCCGCATAATTACAGGTATCTCTTATTACCTTTACCGATTTAAGTATCAACATATCATATTTAATTAATCCCGCCATATGAGCGTTATCCATATCGAGCGTTAAGCACAATTCGCCGTCTTTATCAAAAACCCCGTAGTTGTCTGCCAATGTAATAGGGCTAATTACCATACCCGCGGAATGGATAGACTGTGATATTTTTGTGTCAAACAAACCGTCGAAATAATAAAACAATTCCGGATATTTATGTTTTGTTTTTTCTTCATTTGCATCAAATTCAAGTTTTATTCTTGCAACGTTAGACAGGCTCCACGGATTATCCTTGTTATTCGGATGTTTTTCACTCCACTCCAAAGCCAGAGCTCTACCTACGTCATCAATAACGCCTTTCGCTTTCATAGTTCCGAACGATGCTACCCTTGCCGTAAACTCGGTGCCGAATTTTTCAACTATGTGTTGGAAAATTGCCGGTCTGTCTGTGTCAACAACGTCTGTATCAATATCGCCCGGCTCTACTCTGTCTTCATTCGCAAAACGTGAAAACAGTGTTCCCCAGGTTTCCGGGTTTAAGTCGGTTATATCGGTAATATATGCAACTCTGGAACCTCCGACTGAACCCCTGGCGGTACCAACCGCCATTCCGCTATCTCTACACCATGAAATTATTTCCGCCATACTGAGCATAAAACCCGTCATTTTCAGTTTGCGCAATACTCTCATTTCCTCATCGATTGCTTTGCGAAATGCGTCGCGTTGGGTTTCCGGAATTATACCTCTTGATAATTTATCGTCGAATTTATGTTCAACAAGTTCTGTAAAACGCCTATCGTCTTCTTCTCTTGTACCGTATAGTATAGGATATTTTATCGATGTGTCGAGTTCGATATCGTCCGTCAAATCATACAAGCGGTTTGTATTCTCTATGGCGCTTAAATATTCCGCTTCTGGTAATGCGTTTTGTTCCCTAAACATTTCAACAAGCTCGTCATACGTTTTATACGACAAATCAAACGCATCTTCGTCTCCATATGACTTGTGTTTTGATTTTAAGAGAATTGATCTGCACTCGGCTTTATATTTATTTGCGCTATGCGTATCAGTACCTGCGATAAGCGGAGTACCGATTTCTTTTGATAATTTTAATAATCGCTTATTATACTCAATTTGCTCGGGATGATTGTGCGCCTGAACTTCGAGAAAATCGTATTTTTTAGCAAGTTCCATATAGCGCGGATGTGTGTCTGGAAGTCTATTGAGAGGAGACGCAAGACACGCGCTGGTGGTGATAATATTACTTGAAATACCCAGAAATTCGTCGAAACTTATTCGGTTTGTATAGTAAAAATGCTCTCTATCGGAAGATCTGCTAACCAGCGAATTCAATTCTTTGACTCCATCTGCATTTTTTGCTATCAGAATTGTGTGGTAATTATCTCTGATTTTATCTTCAAGGGATTCGGTAAGATAGATTTCTACAGAATGTATGTATTTGAGCCCAGCGTTTTTACACGCCGCCAATTTCTCTATCCAATTTAGCGGTTTTCCGCGTCAATGTTCAGAGAATGATATTGCCCTCAACCCATCTCTCAGTGCGAGATCAATATATTCTTGTATTTTTGAACAACTATCAAGCAGACTGTATTCCGTATGCACATGGTATGGAATGTATATTTTCTCTGACATCTATATCACCCCCTTTAAAATTGCTTGAGATATAACACGCTCGTATTCTCTCTTAATTCTTTTCTTCTTTTCGGAATCTTCTAATAATTCATCAAAAACCGACGCGGAGATATTTCCTTCTATTAACAATCTTTGTTTAAATTCTTTTTGATATTTCTCGTCTAAATCAAATCCAATGCCCCTTCTGCCCATAATTTTTGCCGCAATCAACGAGGTTCCGCTGCCAGCAAAAGGATCTAATATTATATCGCCAGGATGGGTTGACATTTTAATAATACGAATTATCATTGGTAACGGATATACTGTCGGATGTGATAGTTTTAGCATTTGTTTGGTCATGTTGTTTACCCTGTCAAAATACCATACATCTGTAGGGTTCCTACCCGTACCGTCTTTTAGTCTTTTATCATTTTTAGAAATATAAGGCACTCGTATTTCATTTAAATTAAAAATATAATTATTTAGATCTTTAACAAACCATAGTATGTTTTCATATCTTCCGGACAATCTGTTGACGCAATTTTGCATATTATTAAAAGTCCACGTAATAATATTTCGCAAAAATAAACCGTTGTCTTTCAAAATTTGATATCCTATGTATTGCAACGGCAAAATTTCGTTTGTTTTGCTTGTAGGCACCTGTCCAAGATTTAAGAAAAAACTTCCGTCGGGAGTTAATACCCTACACACTTCTTTGGACACATCATTTAATAATTCTTCCCACTCATTTAATGGTATATTATCTTTATATTTTCCGTAAGGCTTGCCAATATTATATGGTGGGGATGTAATTGCCAATCTTATTGAGGAATCAGGTATGGTTTTAAGCAGTTCTCTAGAATCACCAACCCTGTAGTCCAAATCTTTAGTCATATAATCTCCTATTAATATTCTTATTTGTATTTTAGCCTTTGTTCATAAAGCTTTTTAAAAACCTCAACACCCTTGTCTACGGGGGAGTCCTTGCTGTCCAGCAAATCCTCTCTATCCCATAAATACTCGACGTTTACATATCTTTTTAATTTTGCAATATTATGGTCGTCTCGAACTCTTACGTCTTTATCGAGCGCAAAAACCACTCTGCATCCAAGCCACGCAAGGATTTTCATTTGATGCGGGTTCAAATGCGATGTTAATATCGCCCCGCAATTATGTATTCCCCAGGTATCTGCTAATAAAACGCTTTTACAGCCCTCGAACAGAATTATTTCGCGCTTATCGCGTATCGCATCCATGTTTTCAGAGAGTCCATAGATAGTGTCCAGCGTTCCCCATGACTTAAAATAACAATATTTCTTTTGTTTTTTCTCTTTCCAGAGAGGATCGAGCGTTCTACCGCCTATATTTACTATTTTTCCGTCTAAATTGTGTATCGGATATACCAATCTGTTTGAAAAACTGTCATAATAAACCTGAAATTTATCCAAAGATGCTCTGGAGATACCCTCATTTTCCCAGACAGCGAGTTTTTCGCTGTTTTTTTCGTATCTTTCCATGTAATTGTCTGGTAATATTGTTGCGCTTGAATGCTTTTGGTTTGTTCTTGGCTTCAAAAACCGCTTGCATGTCATTGTCGCGGCCATTTTTCCTCTTGGAGAGGATATTTCGCCGTTAATACCCGCGAATTTCTTTAGAATATCTATTGCTTCGCGTGGCGAGCACCGATAATAATACTTAACAAACGTAAAAACGTTTCCTCCGATGCCGGAACTGTAATCAAAAAATACCGGTGGATCCCTTCTTACCGAAAATGATGGCGTTTTTTCGTCTTTAAAGCAACTTAACCCCCAAAACTCGCCGTTTCGCTCTGTTAAATCAACAAATTGCGATATAAAATCCACGATGTCTATGCTTTGAATAATATCGTTGAGTTCCACGTCATCACCTCTTTGCAGTATATATAATTATATTGACACGGTTGAAAATAAAGGGCGGTATACCACCCAAATATTCAGATTTTGCGTGATTTTTATAAGTTAATAGGGCATTTCGGGCACGTGTTGCTGCTTTGCTTCTTCGAGTAAGCAAATATTACCGTTAAAATCAATATTAATCCATTCTCCGTCTACATGTTGCATACCGTTTCTGTTTTGTGCCACAACAAGTTTCTTTTGGCCGGAGTTTTCGCCATCCTGTTCGCATTCGTCAGGCGTTTTATCAGTCAACAGCATAATGGTAGACGCGTTCCTGGATATTTTAACACTGTCTGCGAGTTTATTATTTGAAGTAAGCTGCGCTGCCGCTAATCCGGCTATACCAAGCTTCCCGCAAATTTCATTTTTAATTAAATCTGTGAGATTCCCCAGCTCACTATATACAACATAGGCGTCGGTGCTGCTACCCGTGGGCTTTAAGTAATCAACAATAAGCACGTCGAGTTTACCGAACCTATGGGAAACCTTTTTTACCGCGGTGTATATTGTTTGTTTGTCAAAAATCGGCAAATACATATGAACAAGCTTCTGTTGTTTTACCCATTCTATTTGTTTTCTGATTTTTATTTCTTCATCTTTGTTATATCTGCCGCTTCTTATTCTGGAAAATTCAATTCCCGTTAAATGAGAAATCAATCTACACAAAAATAACCTGCTCGAAAGTTCACTATCAAGATAAAAAACCGTTTTACCCTGTCTTAAAATATCCACCGCTTCGTTCAGCATAAACATTGATTTTGCGCCCTTTGCGGGGGCTCCCACAACCACTAACTCTCCTTGTTCTATTCTGACGTATTCGTTAAGAGTCGGAAATTTAAAAGGAATACCCGCGTCCCTGCCGTCTTGATGGTTTTCTATTTCAGTCCACAGTTCATCGACTACATCTTTAAACTCAGGCACGTCATCAACTGTTGAATAATCCACCATAATCTCATCTATTGCGGCATAAATTTTACTTTCAAGGTTCTTTTCGTCGAGCTTCGTACAGAGCCCCATGCACTCCTTCAACCTTTGAAACGTGTCTCTTCGGAATGCCGCGTCCACAACGTTTGACACCAGCATTTTATATTCTTCCAGTGTTCCGCGCGCCAGTACGTCGCTCATATCGACAAGTTCCTGCAGTTTATCAACCGTTAGTTCGCTTGCGAACTTTCTTGTTGCCTCAGAGGAATTTAAATTCTCCATTATATTATATGGATCGATGGTGGTAATCCCACGTCTGGCAAGATCGCAAATTGCGGTATACACACATCTGTTTTCTTTGTTTGTAAAGTGTCCGGGTAAGAGATATTCTGAATAAAAAGAAAATTCCGGATTGTGAATCAATGTGGCAATAATACCCGATTCACTTTCTAAACTGTTAATATCTTCGGCTCTAACAATAACACTCACCTCATCTCCCAAAATATACAGTCATCGTTCAAACCGCAAAGGAATGAACACATAAAGAATTCCCTGTTTGGCGGAAATTCCTCGGCCGTCTCAATATCATTAATTAATCCTGTCGCCCATTTAATCGTATCATTGTATGTATTTTTGCAAAACGGTTCTTCAATAAATACTCCTGTTCTAAAACAATTAAAACATAATGCTTTCGGAAAAACCCCGTACTCTTGTTTGATAGCCAACGAGTAAACATATAATTGTCTCAGCATTTCATCAAGCTCGTTATCTTTTAAGGTTGGGTTTGTCTTGTTACTGCGTGGCTTTAAGTCTCTGGATTTATTATCAACTATATAAAGTTCTCCGTCTTTTTCTCCGATATAATCTATAAATCCCACGAATTGCTTATTGTTTAAACTAAAGTGAACTTCCTTTTCCACGTCGATCATTTTGAATGGCAATGGTTTGAAAGATTGCAAGTACTCAGTTCCGGATTTAATATATTTTGAAACTATGTCTCCCGGCGGTCTTGCGCCCTCAACCTCGTTCTGAAAATCAAAGAGAAATTTTATTTGCATTTCTTCTTTTGAAATTTTACCGCGGTAATATTGCTCTAAGAGTTTGTGCATAAACGAGCCGTATGAACTGTAAAAGTTCTGGTGTTCTTGACAACCCTTTATGTATTTCATAAAAAACCTATACGGACACTCGTTATAACACTGAAGCCGTGAATAACTCCAAGTCATCTCGCTTATTAGCGGTTGATAAATCGCGGCTGAATTATTTTGCCCGCCCATCAGAACGGCAGTTCATCACCAAGCTCGCCGCTGTCTATTGCTATGTTAACAGATTCTTCCGTGTCGACGGCGCTGTTGGCGTTTTGTGTTTCAAAGCTGAAAATTTTAAAATTGGTATACGTAACTTTTTTCTCTGCGTCATATTTGTTCGAGACGTCTATATCGCCGAGTTTAATTCTATCCCGCTCTTTCAGTTGGCTGGCATTTTTTGCGGCGACGGTGCCTATAAAACTTACATAACCGTTAAAATCCGTTTCGTATTCCCCGGTACTTCTATTTTTCTTACTGATTGAAATACGTCCTTTGGTGCGAGTGTCGGAGATAGGTTCAATCTCCCATACCGTTGCGTAAGCTTCTTTGCGAAATCCCATATGTATTACTCTCCTTTCGAAATAAATTTTGCATTAAAATCTTCTAATAATTTTGATGCTAACATAGGCTCCTTAATGGTAAGATAGTTTGCATTTTTTGCAAATTTGCTAATGAATTTCTTTGCCTCTTCGCTTTTATCCGGATTATCCGCAAGATATTGCTTAAGAATAGTATCGAATTTTTCGATAATACCCTCCGCAATTGCCTTATCCTCCGAGGCCTCTGCCGCCTTTTGCTTGCTGCGATACGCGTCAACGTCATATTCGAGACTTGCAATCTGAAAATAATTTGTTAAAAATTGCCTGTCCGTATATGTTAATCCACTTCCTATCGCCTGGCTTGGATCGCTTTGAGAGCCTGCAACAAACCACGGCACCTCGATCACATCAAGCGGATCGTCTTCATTTACCCACTTAAAAACCATATCTGCGCAGAAAAGCATCTCGGTTGTTGTTTGCTCATACATTTTACCGGTTTTATCAAATTTGGTATTAACAATTACATTTTGAGTAATCTTTGAGGTTCCGGGTACTATAGTGGGTATAAGAGATACCCTGTATTTCTTCATACCCGCAGTAACGTTTGCAAGAATTTCACTGATATCGGTATAAGAGTAATTGTAGCCCTTTTTGCTTTTTTGCGCAACGTCGCTTATTGCTCTGATTTTAGCGAGTCTCTGAATCAAGCTTAATTTTACTTCTTCCATTTGGCTTCTCCTTTCTGAATTATTGTTTTGAGCTTTCGCTCTGGCAGGGATAGCTGGATTCGAACCAGCGAATGCCGGAGTCAAAGTCCGGTGCCTTACCGCTTGGCGATATCCCTATAATTGCAGTAGTTATAATTATACTGATACTCATATGTATAAGCCTGCATATGCAGGCCTTAGTGTCTGGTCACACTGATAAAGTCATTTTCCATCGTCTGTAGTCATTTAAATATGCTCGAGCAACTCTGCGCACATAAGCTTGGGGTTTGTTTCTGCCCTTGGATAGTTTATACACTTTACCCTCCGTAAATTTCAATGCCGTGCTGTAAAAATCAACCGGTATTCCCGCGAGCTCTCTTTCATACATTCTATAAAACAAACCGGAAATCCAAACTCTGTAGTAGCTCATTTTTATCGGAGTATCGTCTGTTTCTGTTCGCTTCTCATTTACACGCTGTGACAACTTGGCTCTTAAAGTGGGTATGGAGTACGAGCCAAACCCCCTGATTAATTCATCCCCATTTACTCTGTCCTTATAGACGAACTTATCTGGATATCCAGGATGTATATATCTGAAGGAATTTAATTCTACGCAGTTTTTAAAGGCCGGAAGCGCCTCTGTGTATATCGGAAAATCTTCGCCGTCATACCTGACAACCATATTTTCAAAATCCACATCGCTCCTTTTGATTTTTAAAATATTTTCTTCTGCAACACCGCCGTATGCAAGCCAATAGAAGCACCTGAAAATATTATCTATTGTTTTTTCGCTTTCCGGTTTAAACACTGCGTTCAAACATAATTGCAAATGTAGCGGATTGCGCACAGTTTGATGCTTGAGATTTGAGTTGTTTGAAAAATTTACATGTAATATCTCATCGCACACGTTTGGAATATCATTACGCATGCACCACCGTATATACCCGTGTAATACGGTGATTATCGGCATCTTACTTGACGCTCTGATTCCGGTTAACTTTTCCATTATCGGCATAATGTCATCAGCGCACCTGGTGCACAAATCCTCTCCCCATTCGCGCTCTTTTGCTTCAAAAGCATTAAATATTGTCTCACAAAGTTTGCGCACACTGATGCTTGTTGTGTACTCTTTTATAAACTTTGACTTAATTTCTGCATTGTACATAGCCTACCTCCTTATTATGTATCACGCAACCTTTTGGGTCGCGTTTAAATCTATGGCTTGACGCCACAGATCAAGGAGAACATCTGGTTCCAGATATGATATTGCGGATGAAGCGAGTAAATTTGCCGCAGCTATACGGCTCATATATTTATCGGAAACAGTCGTTATGTAATTTCCGATACGCTCCTTTGACATTCTTTCTGGATTTTCGCATAAAACCATGCTGTCTTTTCGTAATCCCGTTCCCTTTGACGGGATAACTACATGTGTCGGCTGCGAAGACTTTTTAATGGAACTTGTTAGCGGCAATGCTATTATATTGGGGCTGAAATTATTTCCCGTATTGTTTTGAAAAACCAGTCCGGGTCTCCATCCTCCTTGCTCGCTACCGCTGCCGCCAAAATGCATTAAGTAGATGTCTCCAATTTGAGGCTGCCTGTTTACATTGCTCAAGGTGCCACATCCTTTCAACATTCAATTGGTTTATGAAATAAGTATAGCACATCTTTTTTCATTTGTCAAGTTAATTATAAAATTTGCTTAAAAAATTTTTTTAATCTGCTATAAACGTATAAAACATATCGTTATCCGAGGTTTTTTTATCACCGCAAACAACAGTTAAAACCGTTCCAATAGTGCATGTTTCGGTATCAATCAAAACATATTTCACACGTTCAAGACACATATATGAAAACTCGTTTCTGAAGAAAATTATATTTGGACATAGCGATGTCAATACAATTTTATATTCTGAAACTTCTTTTTTTGTATTAAAAGAATTATCAGTTCTTTGATTTTCTGTGTTATAAATATAACGCGACGGCTTGATGTTTTTGCAAAATTTGTCGAATTCCGGCACTGATAAAATTTGCATTTTTCTACACTCCTCTATTGATTTTTTTCGAAGAGTGTGATATACTACTAATGAATATGGTGTTTATTCTGTTTATTCACCATATTCGGGTTGTAGAAATACAGCTCTTCACTTAGCGGCTCGTTGTATGTTTTGGTTTGTGTTTGTAGCAACGAGCTTGCTTGCTTGGCAGTTGTTTGCAATATGTCTACAACTGCAAGCCCTTTCTTTTTGAGGTCATCTTATGGGTGGCCTCTTTTTTGTTAATTATTTTAACAAAACTATTGACAAAAACTATTGTTTATGCTAAAATTATTACAGAAACTTTTGTTTTTCTACATAATACCACAAAAATTTCCAGCTGTCAATAGTAAAAAGGAGATTTTAAAAAAATGTTTAAAATGAAGTTTTACGACAGATTAAAAGCATTGCGCATAAGCTCGTCGATGACACAAAAAGAACTCAGCAAAAAGATAGGCGTGTCTGTTGTCACAGTGAGAAACTGGGAGTCTGGAAATAAAAGCCCCTCAATGTCAGCAATCATCTCACTTGCAAAAACTTTCCGCGTATCAACAGATTATATGCTAGGTGTCACCCCAGATATAGAAACGGATAACGCACTGCTCAACTTAAGTGAGAAATCCCTCATATTAAATTATAGAGTATTGGATAATTATGGGAGAAAAGTTGTCGAAACTCTTTGCCGTCTTGAAAAACAAAGAGTAACAGATAATTCTATCGTCACATTATCTGAGTCTCAGAGACCCTGCAGATATATTCCGAAATATCTGATGCCGTCAGCCGCCGGCTTTTCCGCCCCATTAGACGGGGAGGAATTTGAAATGATGCTAGTAGACGGCAATGTGCCATATGACGCAGATTTTGCGGTTAGTATTCAAGGCGACAGTATGTTTCCTTTAATTCGCAATGGCGACATCGTATACGTAAAAAAAACTTCTGAATTAAAAAACGGTGAGGTAGGAATATTCAGCGTAGATGGTGCCGCCTACTGCAAACAATATTATATTGATAATAATGGTAATCTGACACTCGTTTCGGCTAATCCGCATTATAAAAGCACTAATGTATTTATTAGCGCAGATAGCAATTCTGAAGTTCGATGTTACGGCAAAGTATTACTTAAAACAAAAACTTCTCTCCCAAATTATTTTGTAAAATAAAAGCAGGGTTTTATCCCTGCTTTTTTTTAACAAATATTAGACCAGCTTTCCATGCGCGATTCAGGATAATTTGCACATACGTTCCATGCCGCGGGTTTGAATTTACACATTATTGGCCACTCAAGGTGCTGATGATGGTAAATCGGCACCATAGTTAATTGACATGGCTCGTCAACATATTCGTTGATTTTTTTAAACAGTCTACGGCTATATAGAACTTGTTCTTTAGTCAGTCCCGGAGAATAAGTTCCAAGAAAATCGTACATTTTTTTAAAATCTTTCGCTAAAATCAAGTGAAGTAGGCTGTCTTGAATACTATAATACCAATTTTTACATATTTCGGGATTATATTGGTCTTGTTCAAAATTTTCTCCATAAATATATGACAAATCGTCATGAAATTCGTCTATGAATATCGATGTTTGGTTCTGTACATATACTCTTCTAACTCTATCAATAAGACTTGACGGTGCAAGATACAAGTTTATAAGTCGCTCGCGTTCTTGCTCGCGTTCTTGTTCGATTATTTTATTGTTCGCCTTCTGTTTTTTAGCCGACAAGATCTTGTAACTCCAATATGCGCCTCCGAATAACGCAATAAAGAAGTCTAGCATCTTACACCCTCCTATTCTGAAGCCTCTTCAATACAGTTTTTTGCTTCATCAACATTTTCAATTGCTTCTTCAAGCTTATCAATAGCAGTTTCCATTTTTTCATATTTTTCGCTGCCTTCGAGATTTTCCGGGCAGTTATATAAACAATCTTTTTCTTCATCTAATGCTGAATTTATAAAATTTTCTGCTGTT
The DNA here is from genome assembly GCA_016281115.1 of Clostridiaceae bacterium. Lineage (GTDB taxonomy): Bacteria > Bacillota > Clostridia > Oscillospirales > Acutalibacteraceae > JAEEHZ01. The sequence goes on from JAEEHZ010000239.1 coordinate 25,278, forward strand.
TCGAGCGCCGACACCGCGCGTTTCAATATATCTCTGCGACGTTTATTCATTCGGTATCCTCCTCACACTTTGCTCCAAATTCCCGGGAAAACAAAGTCAAGCTGTATATTATCACTTTCTACTTGTTTAATTGCGAATCGTTTGGCATGCTGTAAAATATTATACAATCGATGTGATGGTTCGCTGATTATAATTTCGCCGCAAACCAAAGAAACTGTAATATTCATGGTAATATCATTAACATCGACTTCAAACGATACGCCGTTAAATTCTTTTGCGAGCGCGTCTATACCTTCGCAGTTTTTCTTTAAGATTTTTTCTTTATCTTTATCAACGCGCCACATTAAGCCGAACTGTTTACCGGCTTCTTCTGTTACCATCGAAACAACATCAAAACATTTTGCGAAACTCATTATATATCCCTCCATTTATTCAAGTGGCAGTGTTAGATCGTAAAACATTAAATTAACCTGAGTTGTACCGTCTGTTTTAGGATATATTTCAATATTTGACGCATATTCAGATATTTTATTAAACCAGTTCGGATTAGAAAATGAGATGTTTTTACCGGAAATGCTGATATAACACGTGCTATGATATGGTTTATGCAGGTGACACGATACTTTAGCCTTAGAGTCCCTTGTCATATAACGTAATGCGTTGTAAACGCCTTGTATTTGTTTATACTTGACAGGGTTGATAATGGAAGTTTTGTTCTCCTGCTCTTCTATGTTTTCAGCCAAGATATTTAATAAGCCGTCGAGCATTTCTTCTACTTCATCTTCTGTCATGCCGTCGGTATCTAAATCTATTTCATTCAAAGCCATCACTCCTTTATAATTATTATATTATAACATACATTTATTTATTTTTCAAGTACTATGATCAGCGTTTCATACGCTCATGAATTTGAAATTTTTCTTCAAGTTCTGTGGGAGAGCGAGCCCTACCAAGTTTATTTAATATCCCGTTGGATAACACTTCGTACAGAATAAAAAATTCTCTGTTATTTTTGCTCGTTAATATACACACCGGATTACCATCTTTACCAATATATTTAACTTCTTTGTTTTCATTTTTCGGATATTTAATTTCCATCATATAACACCTCGACGCAATCGGCAATAATCTTTGCGGCTTTTACAATCTCATCTTCGGTATTATATTTCGAAAAAGAGATGCGTATGGAATTTCGGGCAATATCCGGCGGCACACCCATAGCAATCAGCACGTGACTTGGCTCGGACTCGTGACTCCTACAAGCAGATCCTGAAGATACGCAGACTCCTTTAACATCTAACATTAACAACAAGGTTTCGCTGTCAACACCCTTTAAACTTATATTTAATATTTTTCCGTGTTTGATTAATAAATTACCGTTGATATTAAGAATTGAGTCTAACCCCTTTGAAGCCAAAGCCGTTGCGAGCTCCTTATAAAAGACTTGTTTTAATATAGAGGTTTGAATATCGATCTCGTGAATTCGTGCTTTCATTAACTCGCAGGCTTTCCCGAATCCGACGATTGCCGCAACGTTTTCTGTTCCGCCCCGCAGCCCGAATTCTTGAGCCACGCCTCCATATATAAGCGGTGTAAGATTTTTCGATCTTACAAATAAAGCTCCGCATCCTTTTGTGCCGTGTAGCTTATGGGATGATAACGATAAAAAATCACATCCGATTTTATTTACATCTAACTTACAACACCCCGCAGCCTGTACGCAGTCTGTGTGAAACATGATATTTTTTTCACGACATATTCTTGCTATTGACTCTATGTCGTTTTCAGAACCCGTTTCATTATTCACATACATCACAGAGACAATTCCTGTGTTTTCAGTTATCTGTGCTTTTACTTGATTTGGCGAAACACATCCGTGTTTATCTACACCTGCGGTTGATTTATAAAATCCATGTTTTATACACATTGCTTGCACGGATTTAAGTACCGAGTCATGTTCAACCGCACTTGTAATAATATGATTTTTGCCTTGCGACTTTAAATAATTAGCCAATGAGAAGAAAACCATGTTATTTGACTCGGTTCCGCCCGATGTAAATATAATTTGATCAGGTTCAGCACCTATAAAATCCGCAACCTGAAATCGGGCATTTTCCACTGCTTTTTTCGCCTCTCTACCAAAAGCATATAACGCTCCGGGATTACCATACTGTTCCCGCATATATGGTATCATCGCATTCAGCACTTCGGGATCAGTTTGTGTTGTTGCGGCATTGTCAAGATAAATCATAAGCACCACTCCTTTTGTACAAAATGTATTTTTATGTTTCCTCGACTTCAGCTCTGTTTAAATCACCGCTCCAAAATAACCAGGTTGGGTTTTCTTGCATACTAATTAAATTGTTTTGCTCGACATGTGCCGTAAAGACCACTCCCTCGCTTGATTCCACAAACTCTTTATACTTATCTGACATTCTATTGTAGTTTTTACGAGCCTGGATTTTCGGAATATCAAGTAATATTTTATCCCCTTCATTAAAGGGCTTTGGTGGAGTAATATCTCCTACGCCACCATTAATTATAGCACTTGCATTGTTTATTAATTTTACATATTCTTTTGCGTTTTGTTCTGTAAAACCATTTCTTTTAACTTTTTGTTCCAGCGCCCTGCGTTGCTTTCTATTCATTTAACCACCCTTTATCTAATAATATTAGTCCACGAAGTTACATAGCCACTATCCCAGTTTACGTTTGCGGGATTCTTGTTAAAATACGGCGTTCTTCCGAGAGAACGCGTGGGATCGCAAACAGAGATATCGCCGATATGTTGGATAGTCGCCGGCAAAGTCGTTAAAATATGAATTCTATTTTTCTTAGCCCACATTTGTATGTTGGTGTCATCCCCTTTAGCTCCGGAAGGCCAGCTATCTATACATGGTTCAACCCATTCATTACGCATAATTATCCCGCAACCGGATAACGTCGTGGTTAATACATATGGAGACTGTGTTGGCAGCCTGCTTTCGGGCACCGGACGAATAAATTGATATGGAAATAAAGATATAATGCTGTGCGGGTGTGATTTAACAATTCTTTCGCAATATGAGAGAAAATTATCACATAACTCAACATCATCTGATAGAACCATCACAAAAGGCTTGTCCGTTTTCTTTAACCATGCGCGTTTCGCCGTCGGCGCACACCCTATGTGTTCGTAATCCATAAATATATTTTCATCCGGAAGGTTTAATATGCTTTTGTTTTTATCAATCCAGTTTTGTCTTTCGGGGACGCCAAAAATTCTGATATCAATATTTCCCATAATTATTCCTCCAATAAATATACTTCGGCATATTGCACTCCAAAACTTCGTGCTTCTTCGTGAGAGTCAAAATATATATCAATTCTATTACCCTTGATGTTGCCACCGCGGTCTTCCGCTACATATTCTTGTCCGTTAATCAACACTCTTGTGCCATAAGGTATTATATTGGTATCAACCGCTATACTGTGATTAGGGCGTAACGCACATCCGCTCGCTCCGTATACAATTTCTTTTCCGTTTTCGTCAACCGGACGATTTAATGCATATTTACCACAGCATTTTTCACATGAGCAATACGCAGTTAATTTATAATTTCCCAAAAGAATGTCTCCCGACGTGTCTTTAAGTATACCTTGATACATATCATCGTTTGTTTTAATATCATATTCTATATGTATCTCTTTATATTTGGACGGAGGAGGGTGTATACTATCCATTATTCTTACCACGGCGCATAGTGCATCTGATTGATATAAGTCGTCTTTGTTATTAATACATATTTCGATAGGTTCTTTAACATATGTATATGTTTTTAATGTGTATTGTTTTATATCAACAAAACCACATAAACCGCATACACAAACTGCTGTTGCAATTCCTATACAAAGCATCTTAGTGTTCAATATTTCACCTTCTTTCTCTTTTTTTCTTATATGTGCATTATATATAACAAAGTCGCAATCTACACAACGTTTGCGCAGCGAGTCTTTCAAGGTTGCGCAGGACGGTGTGTTTTAATTATTTAATCTATTTTCTTTGTGACACTTTTACTAACAGCAAAAGTAGTTGCTAGATGAATATTATTAACAACCAATATACATTGCGACGATTATGTAGTTCCTATAATTTATAACTGAATGTGGCTGGCAACAGCCATTCTTCGGTATACTCACAACTCCGAAAAATTAGTTGGAAAGATTTCTTCGACGGTTTCCCGTCTTCGAAATCTTTCTAACTAATTTTGAAGGAGTAAAGCAACCATTGCGTTACTATTGCTGACAGCAAATAGCAATCGTACTTTTAAAAAAAATACAATTAATCTGCATTATAGGTTTAAAATATTTTTTTATTTAAAACCCCTCCCGCGTAAACAGGAGGGGAAAAAGAAAGGAGTTGATATGCGGAACAACCACAAACCGCATATCTATATGAAAAAAACAGAACCCGAAATGTTATTCGGGATACCGGGCTGGGAGAATTGAACTCACTGCTTAAATAAGCATATACCATAAATTAGAGCCCGGATATATTTATATATAATCTTTAAGTGCTTTAATTAATAATAATATCGTCTTATTATCCCCGACAACACTTTTAATCATTCTTCATCACTCCAATCTAATGCTTGACCGCAACGCCAACAGTATTTACTCCTCAACGGCTCTTGTTTGCAAACGGGGCAATAGCAAAATCCAATTTCGTCTTTTGTTAGTTTTTTGGGTATCTGCTTTTCAAGGGCTTTTATTGCCAAAGCAGTTTCACACTCTTCGCACCTCTTGTTCTTATTGTCATCAGATAAAATTTGAAAATTTATAGACCGCATACATTTATCGCAATTCTGATGTATTAACTGCAACAACGCTTCTTCGTATGTCATTCCTCATCACTCCATTTCAACGCTTGACCACAATGCTCGCAGAATGTAGTACCACCATTGATGATGTGTTCCTGCACATTGTCCTTTGATATGCTTCCCCCACAATTTGGACATACTGCCCACATCTGTTCATTTTCGAGTGGGTTTTTCGGTATCTGCTTTTCAAGGGCTTTTTTGATATTTTCATAATCTTCCAACATCCCCACAAACATCTGGTTCATAATGCGGGTTAATGTTTCTTTATTTGTCATTCTTCTACCTCGCTATTGCTTGCTAACTCTGCAAGTTCTGATATTTTAAGTTCTCTCAAAAATGTTATTTCTGTTCCAACGCACTTGCTGTCGCAGTCATTTTCGCCTGTAACGCCTTTAAGTTCAACTTCAAATACACGAACATCTTTACCAATATTACCGCTGTAATAATTGAAAATATCGAGCGGAGACCTGCAAGCGTGAAAACCGCTTATACATAATTCCGCTTTATCGGTCTTATAAGTTTTCCCAAGTTTATACTGAAAACCATTACAACGCATCTTGCCGTTTGTTGCTTTGAAATAGAGGTCTTTGTATGTTTTAAGACCGTAACAACCTATGCTCGTAAGCGTGCTGCAATTACAGAACGCACATTTTCCTATGCTCGTAACGCTATCAGGTATTATTACGCCTTTAAGGCTTTTGCAACCGTAAAATGCATAATTTCCTATGCTCGTAACGCTGTTGGGAATATTTATACTTGTAAGATTGGTGCAATAGGCGAAAGCACAATTACCAATACTCGTCACACTCTCTGGAATGTTTATGTTTGTTTTATTGCCTTCGTACTGTATCAATTCCCCATTTTCAATAACAAAATCTTTGTTCATTCTCTCGCCTCGCTTTTAAGCCATTCGAATAAACACTCTGCTAATTCCTTGTCGCTCATCTCTCTTATTTTATCGCCGTTTGTCAAATCCTCATCTACCTCGCTTATTTCAACCGTTACAATTTTATATTTTTTCATATCGATTTCTTGTCTTTCAATTTCCGTTTGACACACTAAACTTTTCGGAATTAACAGAGGTGGGTGGTAAGCGTCTGCGGTAGTATGATACGGCGGAAAATATCGAAAATCAATTCCCGAAAGAAGTGTATGGTCTTTTTTTATCATTATTGCTAAATATGTCATTCTTTTACCTCACTTTTAAGCCATTTGAGCCAATGTTCATAAGGCGAAGGAAAATAAATATCTACCAATTCCGCAAAGTCCGTAATTTGTTTGTTTATCCACTCCGCCAATTCCTCATCGCTCATCTCTCTTATCTTATCGCCGTTTGTCAATGAACCATTGTTGTATTTCCATTCTTTGTATGTCATAATTTTCGGATATTCTGCACCTGTATCTATGCAATGCTCAAATCCCCAAGATATTACATAATCTATATATCTTCCCCAATCTTCCGTGTCATCTTCATCCGAAATCATTGCTTGTTTCAACTCTATGCCGCTTTGCTCAAGCCATCCAAATTCATGTTCAAGATAGTCTATCGTTCCGTCGCTGGATATTCCGTTTGTTTCTGCGTTTCTTATTGCGACATTTTCGTCAACACTTAATTCTACAAATACTTTTCTTTTCATATTTCCTCCTGTTACAGTATGATTTTACAACATTCAAGGTTGTAATTTTTTTGTTTTACATTGTGGTACAATTATAAACGAAGACGTTCTTAAAGAGAAACCATCTCTGGTTATAATAATAGTTTACAATCTCTCATTGTGTTTTACCGGGAAGGTTCGAGCACTGTGACTCATAGTCTATATCTGCTGACTTTTTTTTTTTTTGAACTTCTTTTCTTTCTTTCCCTAGTTTTCCTTTCTTTCTCCTGCCTTACTTTTTTTTTCGAGTAAAGCTGTGGTTGCGCGGATTGGTCAGGGGTGTTCGTCGAGCGAGGTTCTCTCTTTCCGGTCTGTTCAAATTGTTACTTTTGCTATCAGCGAAAAGCACATTCAGATATGAATGTAATTTCATTGTAAACTCAGATTAATTGCTTGTCATCTACATAGATTGGATACCTGTTGCCGGGAGTGGAGGCGAGTGCATCTAACATCATTGCGTTCGTTCCTTGGAAATCTTCCTCGTTCTTGATTTTTTTTTTTTTTTTTAAACGCCTAACCGCAATGCCTAATAATACTAGAATTCTTTTCCTGCTATTTTTTTTTTTTTTTTTGCAGTAGGTTTGTTTCTTTCCTGCACTGACGCTTCTTGGTTTGGTGCAGTAGGGCATTGTGTTTTCATTTTTTTTTTTTTCCGACAATGAGTTACTTCTGCTTACAGCTAAAAGTGTCCATTAAGCATGGACTATACATGACATAGCAAATTATTTATCTTATGATTTTAAATCGCTTCGAATTAATTCAACAATATTCACATTGAATTTATTACCAATATGTTCTACCAGCTTATCTATCGAAGTTCCTTCTACCATACGGTAATAATTCCTGTACCCCTCCATTATCTGGACATCGGATACGTCCCAGGGCTTTCCGTTTTGTTTATCCATGACATATGATGCTAGCATCGCTTGAAATTGTCTTTTCTTTTTATGCCCTACGGTAATTTGGTTATCTTTATTCAACATTACCCCAAGATTCCAGTTGGAGCCGGCAGATGAACCGTATCGCGTTTTCTTTGAATTGATTGTAAATGGAGCTTCGAAATTGTTCAAAGTGTTGATAATAAACTGTTCTATTTCTTTAAATTTAAATGTATATTTTGAGGATATTAAAAAATCGTCTGCATATCTGGTATAAACATAATGCTGGTTGTTATATTCTCTTAAACCATTTGAAAGTTTGAAGTCTATGGGTATCATCATTACATTTGTGATAACTGGGGATATCGGGGTACCCTGCGGAAGTCCTCCGTCCAGAAATGCAAGTTCCAGCGCCTGACTTAATTCTTTTTTTCCGATATCATGTTTCATAATTTCCGAAAACGGATAAATCATTGAAAACATCTTTAACACAAATTCCAGACTTGTGCTGCCAAAAAAGTTTGATAAATCATATTTTCCAAACCATTTGCTTTCATTTGCCTGATGTCGTTTTACCGCATCAATCGTGCTGCGTTTTCTTATATATGCAAACGCCGACGTATGATATAAGACGTGGAAGTCGTTTTCAAAAATTGTTTTAAGTCTGCGTAAAGCGTCCATAAGTTCGGGCTCCGGCGCATCTATCTTACGCAACCCGCCGCTTTTTTTAGGTATATAAAATTCTCGATATAAAGATTTTCTTGGCTTATTACGCAGTTCCTCGGTTGATTTATTAAACTGTATTAATTTAATGATAAGTTCGCCAATATTTAACCCGTACGGGCGTTTGCTATTTATATTTTTTACCTCATATGTACGTGTATTTGTAATATTTGGACTAATAATCTGTGGTTTTATTTCCGCTTCGAATAAAAATTCTTCCAAAGTCATTTGGTGATACTTTGGCGGCTGTTTAATCGTAATATAAGTCATTTTTTTCACCTCGTTATTTAGATTTACTGTAATCAAATAGTATTGAGCTGCATCGCTCTCCATCTGATGGAAGGCCGATCTTTTCTGGGAATTTCTTTAGGATTTCTAAATTTGGCGGTTGGTTGGATGTGTTAATGTGTGACAATTGCGTTTATGTCTATATTAAATTCGATTGTTCTGGTGGCAGCATTATTTGCATCCTGGTGCTGGTTATTCTTTTTCCCGTCAAATTGTTACTTCCGCCTTCGGCAAGAAGCTACCGTTAGGTAAATAACATTACAGTATTTTTTTATATTTTTTTAGATCTTAAACTTTTATTAATTCTTTCTTGCAGGCGTATTGGTTTTCCTTTACGCATATCAGTTTGCCCGGGTTTTATGCGAGTGTTTAGTCCCGACGTCATTAAGCGCTCCGGCATATGGTTTAATAACGCATGCGTTTTCATCTCAGCAGAATACGCCTCTGATGTAGTTTTACAACGCCGACATAATCCGAATTTTTCTTTATAATTATCTATAGTCATGCTATGACTTTCTTTGACGTGAGAGCCCAGGCGTTTATATGCTCTGCCACAAATATGGCATACTACATACCCACGATAATCTTTAACAATTACACCGTCGGGCGGAAGATCGTTCATTTCTCCCCCGGTTTTTAGATACCTATAACAAGCCTGACATCTGGATCCATATGGGCGTCCGCGGATTACATCTCCGCAAAAGGAACATGTCATATTACCGCCCCCTCCCAACAACCATCTACAGAGACGTCTGCTAGATTAGATATCAAATCATCCGCATCTACCTCGTCAAACATTTTAAGCGCCATGTCGCATGCTTCGTCTTCTGAGTCGGCGTCGATTTTAAAATTCCACGATCCTTCGTAGTGTACAGCAACATTGTAAAACATAGTCATTCTCCTTTCTTTGTTTTGTTATCAAGTAAATTTATATTATCGGTTTGGCGTGCAAGTTTTACAGCCAATGTAATAATTGATTCAATCATTCTATCCGTATAAGCACACTCATTTCCGAAATTGTTTGTGTAGTCGATATATGCACGTGACTCAGACATGATACCAGAGACGCAACTACGTATTTTTATTTCTTTGGTTGTCATTTTTTCGACTCCTTTCATTGTTTTTGCTTGCTAACTCTGCAAGTTCAGATATTGTCAATTCTCTTATAAATGTTATCTCTGTTCCGACGCATTTGCTATCGTGTTTATTTTCATTTGTAACGCCTTTCAAAGCCACCTCGAAAAGACGAATATCTTTATCAATTTTTCCGTTGTAATAATTGAATACGTCTAACGGTGACCTGCAAGCGTGAAAACCACATTCACATAATTGCGCTTTATCGATTTTGTAAGTCTTAACAAGTTCATATTGAAATCCTTGACATTGCATATCACCATTCGTTGCTTTAAAGTAGCGGTCTTTGTAAGTTTTAAGGCTGCTGCAATTGTAGAATACTCTGCCTCCGATGCTCGTCACACTGTCGGGAATAGTTATGTTTGCAAGACTGTAGCAGTTATTGAACGCATATTTTCCTATGCTCGTCACACTATTGCCAATTATAGCATTTGTAAGGCTACTACAATTATCGAACACACAGTTCCCGATGCTCGTCACACTGTCGCCAATTATTATGCTTGTAAGATTACTACAACCATAGAACGCCCAGTCTTTTATACTTGTAACGCTGTTTGGAATAACCACCTTTGTACCTCTTCCGTTGTATTTAATCAATGTTCCATTTTCGATTTCAAATTCTTTCATTTGTTAATTCCTCCTCATTTTTCGCTTGCTAATCTCGCAAGTTCCGATATTGTCAACTCTCGCAAAAATGTTATCTCTGTTCCAACACATTTTCTATCACCGAAGTGGTTTTCCTCTGTTACGCCTTTGAGTTCAACCTCGAATAACCGTACATCTTTGCCAAGTTCACCGTAATAATGATTGAACACATCTAACGGACTGCGGCACGCGTGAAAACCATACTCGCATAGTTTTGCTTTGTCGGTTTTATAAGTTTTCCCGAGTTCATACTGAAAATCTCGACAACGCATGTTTCCGTCCGTTGCTTTGAAATAGCGGTCTTTATAAGTTTTAAGGCTTTCGCAAGCGTAGAACGCACCGCCTCCTATACCTGTTACGCTATCGGGAATATTTATACTCGTAAGACTGCTACAACTATCGAAAGCATAATGTCCTATGCTCGTAACACTATCGGGGATAGTTATGCTCGTAAGATTTATGCAACCGTCGAAAGCACAATTACCAATGCTCGTAATCCCGTCTGGGATTTTTACATTTGTATTTTTGTCTGTATATTTAATTAAAACTCCGTCTTTAATAACAAAATCTTTGTTTTTCATAATTAAAACCTCAAACCGTTTACGGCGTTCTGCAACCGCTCTGTATTCGTCTTAATGTGTCTTGAAGTCGTTGAAGTGAATTTTCTTTCTCTCTTCGTCAGTTTCAATTCCTACCACCGTTTTTTCGAGATAGTCATCAATAGTCATTCCTCTTGATCTAACTCGATTGTAGCTCCGCATGAGTTTGCAAACAACATAAATTTTATAAACTCAGGTATACTCATCTTTTTAACTTCTTTTAATGATAAGATTATTTTCATAAAATCACCTCAAAACCACGCTATTAAGTTCTTCATTTTTATAATGGAGCCGACGGCAAGAATCGAACTTGCACCGCGTCTTTTCACCGTTACATATTTACTTCTAATACTAACCAGCTTCTCGCGCTTCCTCGCTCAATCTACCTTTAATTGTACGTCGGCAAAAAAAAGGCGGCTTAAGAATTATCTTAAGCCGTAGGAGAAAAACTTGAGCATCATAACGACACTCCCAAGTAGCAGTAATGCGGGCGTGGATTTGCACCACGCATAGCAACCATCAGCATCCGTCGCAGTCGCCGCGTCCCTGTCCATTTTAAGCCCCGGTCATGGGCTACGGATTTCACACGTCTACCTATTCCGTCACCGCATTATAAAACCTTAATTTTATATTATTTTTAAAGTAAAATATACATACCATCAGGTATGTTTATATTAAGCTCATTTAAATATATAGGAATGGGACAATATTTACCGAGATTATAATGAGTATAATATTCCATCATTTCGCTTTCAGTACAATCTCTTATAGCCTGATTATATTGATAATCAAATTTTGCTTCAAAAAAGTCATCAACTCCGACATCGAGGACTGATTCAAGACTCGCGATGAGATTTGTATATTCCGCAAAATGATATTCGTTAATTTTATCATATATATTCGGCGCATAATACCCACGTGCAAAGAAATGGATATATTTTTTTTCGTCAATATCTGTAAAAATATCAACTATAAATTTATTTTCCAAGTCAAGAATATTTAATTGAGGAATTCTTTGCTTGGCTTTTGAGATTAAACGGCTATTGTCGCCTCTGAGAAAACACGCGAGTCTTCCAGTGTCGTCATCGTATCGAAAATGCGGACAATCATAACAATCACAGGGCTCTTTGTAACATATATTTGCCATATTTACCACCTCGTTAACACTGTTTGGTGTATAAAATTTATTTCATAAACTTCTTCTCCGGTAGACCCGCAATCTTCACAACGCCATGCGTAACAAACTCCCCCGTCACAATCTTTAACATGCCCGTAATCTAAACTATTACTATGACACACCGGACACTCGCCAGCAAATCCGTCAATATACTCATTCATATAATTATCCTTTCTGTTTGTGTGAGAAAAACTCACGAAAATTAAGCCATTTTTCTTCCATAATATTTCCAATCTCGTCTATCGAGTCGCCCCATCCTCCGGCTTTTACGCGAATGTATTTTCCGGGAAGATTTTCCCATTTATCTACGCCGACAACATCAAGTATTTTTGATATAATTTCCATACTCTCGGGGCGAAACACGCGAGTATTTGCTATTTTATCAAACTCATCAAGAGCATATCCGCCAATATAGCACTCGCAGTTCCCTAAATTTACACCAATATAAAATGTAAAAATCCCATGGTCTTCGCGTCCGAGCATTACATCTGTGATTATTGCGTTTCTAATTTCCATTAATTTGTTTTCACCGCCCCATAATTATTTAGCCTAAGATAATCGTATCGCTCTTTGAGTTGTGATTGGAGTCATAGATTAAATCAATATAATCGTCGTCTAAGGGCGAAAGACCGTAAAACAAACCGTGAAATCCGTTTCCCTCGTTATCATCACTCACGACAATATACTTATTTCCATCGCCGTCTTTAATTGCGTTTTTACATATTTCATATAATTCTTTAACGGTTATCTGGTTCATTTATTATCAACTCCTATTATTCTAACATCATTTCTATCAATATATTTTGAGTCTCCGCGTCAGATATAATTTGACTTAAAATGTATTCAGGATTCTCTCCGGACTCAATACCGTCTTCAATAAATTCTCCGATAGCCTCTTTAAATCTGTTTAAAGTGATTGACTTTTTCGGTAACAATTCATCGTTTATAATAGTCATATTAAGGCACTTTGCTATTTCATCAAACGAGTGTCCTGAATTTTTAAGATATCTTTCAATATCAATATTCATTCTATCTCACCACCATATTCTAATATTCTCCGATATATCTTCCCGTGTTATTATACACGCCATCCTCTCGTAACACCCTTGTGCAACCCCACTCCTCTATCTGGAGAATCCCCGATGTGGATTTTGAGTCGCCGGTAGTCATTATTCCAAGTATTCCATAATACGGGCAGCTATTTCGATAACAATTGTCAAAGTTATTCCAAGGACATTTTAGCAAAATATTTTCATTTTTCATTTTCTGACCTCCTTATATCCATTGGTATATCTCTCACTCTCATACAAGTCGACAAACATCCACATTGTTTATGTCCGTATATTATAGTTCCATTCTTCTTTTGTCATCAAAACACCTCGTTTAAATCATTTTTTATATATCTGACGACACTATAGACAAGTCTCCGCCACCGTACCCACGTTCTTTAACTATATCAAAGAGTGTCATTTCCGGTTTAATAATTCCATGGAACAATAACGCCCCCGGATACTCGGTAAAAATCCCAACAAGACAAATATCTTTTTTTATCCACATATCATATACATGGTATGGTAAAAGATACGACAACACATCTTTTATCTCTGAGCCCTCGGAGAAACCGTAAACATCTGAAATTTTACACGAAGCGCGTATATCCATAGTATCTTTGTAAGTAATTGTAAGATTCATTTTTCATACCTCTCTTTATATAGCAGTGGATTTTGTAAATAAACCGAACACATTTCATATGCGGTATAAAGATGGTGCATCGCCTTTGAGGGAATGTTGGAATAATCCATATCGAGCCATTGTCCTATGACCCCGGTAACATCTTCGCAATACAGGTTATCACGCAAAGGAAGTGGTATTTGCTGCGTCAGCTCTTGAATGCGCAATGTTATATGATCGGTGGCATAAAACCCCTCAACGCCGGCTTCAAAACATCCGTCCGAGTCTTCGAATATTTTATAATTACATGACAACGCGTCCTCTCTTTCCGAGGTTTTTACTCTTTGCTTAAATGCTTTCAGAGCCTCTTTATAATCGCGATAGACGCCTAATATTTCATCTCCGGATTCGCCATCTATACACCACTCTGATCTTATTACATATTGTTTATTCATATAATTTACCCCATATTTCGATTTTTGGTTTTTGCAAGCAGTTCAACAATCGTTGAACTGGTATAATTTACACCCTCTATTAAGTCTCGCCAGTCGACATCAAGAAAACCATCGCATTCTTCAATTGTCGGCGACATCATCATAGAGTATTCTCCGTTATCATATACTGTCAAAGATATACACATACACAGCACGTTTCCATACTCGGATTCCGGCTCAAACTCTACTTCATCCATGCTTTTGGGGTAAGTAAAATAATAAACGTGAGCAGAAAAATCCGGCTCATAAAACCCCTCTTCATATATACACTTACTTGCATCTATCATCCTGCGCACCTCTTTAAAATACATCAAGCATTCCGTGAAAACCGTCAATTTGCGTGAACTTCCAGATACCGTTTCCTTTTACAAAATTGATATAATTATTTACTCCAAGCGCGCATATAAGCCGCACCGTTGTCGCTACCCCGAGCGTCACTCCGCAAGCCGATACCGGAGTTTCTTCCGCCGCTTCTTCGTGTGAAAATTGCATAGATTTTAACAAATCCTGTTTCATTTTATAATCGCTCCAGTCCGCCGCATAATGCTGTGCGGATTCAAGTAAAGTTCTGAAATCAAATACCGCTTTTACATACGGACTGTCCATATGTTTTTCCACGATACTTCTCCGCAATTCAATATTATCTACCGCTATAAAAATATATCCCGACATTAATTTGCCCTGCCACCCCTCGGGTTTAAGTTCAATTTCGTCTGCGATTTCCGGATTAATATCTATAAGAATGTCTTTTAACGCATCAACTTTTAATTTACCTATATCCTGCTGGCGAAACATCTGGTTACAAATATTATGAGCTTCAACTTTATCAAAGTCCCACAGCGTCATTTTTGTTATACCGCATCTCGCTAAATTTTCTGCAAGTGTAGAACCCACAGAGCCACAACCAACAATATGAATGCGGGATGTGTCTTTTTCCGGCTGGAAAAATTCATAAGACTTGCTTAAATCCATAATTACACCTCTTCGCGCATTTGCATTATTGTTATATCTTCAATACTGATATTACCAGTATCAGAATCATCCTCATCACCAATATGCTGAATTGCATCACTGCAAGACGTAAATAACTCATCAAACGATAAGCTTTCTTCTTCTGCACAAATTTCATCTTCGATGTTTATATCGCCATCCGGATCTTCTTCTTCGAGTGATTCCGGATTTTCTCCTTCGTCATCTTCCCATATATCGTTGTCGTCACACCATTCAAGCACTGCATCGCATTTTGCGTCATAATCATCACCATCTGCGCCTCGCCACGTGCCGTCGTAATCATCTCTTATGTAATAATCACATCCCTCTGGTAAGTCGTTAAGCCAGTCACGGATCTCCTGCCAACTTTCATCCCGAAGAAGATCTTCTATTTCTTGCTCAATTGATTCTGAATAACTATCAGCAGTCCAAACGTCGTCAACATAGTCATCGCAACCGTTTTCATTACAAAAGTCTATTAAATCGTACCAATCCCAATCGTTATACGCAACATCAACAAATTCTTCTCTTGTCATTTAAATTAACCTCCTTAATCCATGCAATATCCGTGGCGGCTATACCAACTCACAATATCATCATCGTCATCAAGCGCGTCAAAATGCTGTTCTTTAATGCGTCCGCCGCGTATTCCCCTTCGTCTGTGTCTTGTGGGTATATCCTCTTCTTTGTCTGTTGTTGTCTTTGAGTCGGACGTAAATCCAATAGTATTTCCGGGCTTTTGTGTGCTTATTACATGTGTGCTTATTACAACGGCTTTATCGCAAACCATTGTTTTGGCGTCAGTGATAAATTTTTCAAGTCCCGTGCCGTCGTCCAAAATCTCAACTTTACAGTCTGATGTTTCGAATAATATGTTCTTTGCCATATCATATATTTTTATTGTCTTGTCGCCTTTTTTGTTCCATATCATAAATATATAAAACATTGTGTCATCAAGCTGTTCGAGGATTCTATCATATAAGGCGGTATCGACAGAAGACGGCGATGTTCCCATGTTGACATGCGAGTGCCCCTGCATTCTGATATTGTTAAACACGTCATCTTCGTGTGTCATAAGCCACGTCTGATATTTCGCCTGATCTGTGGTTACCGTTGCACCGGTTACTTCCTGTGGATAAACAAGAATGTCGGTGATATAATATTCGTCTTTTGATGCGTCGTCACCTCTTTTTGCTATGCCGTGCCAAGCGACTTCTTTATCAAATTCCTTAATTAATGTTTGCATTTTTAACCAAGCAAGCTCTGTAAAATAAACAGTCGCTTCTCGTTTAATACCCGAAAACGACTTCGAGAAACTTATTTTGCCATCGGATAATTTAGCGGCTTGAATCGCTTCATTAAACGCTCGCTTTATTTCTTCTATGTTTTCCGGGGTTAATTTAATTATTTTAGCCATTTGCGTTTTCCTCCTGTTGTTTTAAATACACAACCGCTTCTTTGGGTGTAACAACGGCGCCGTCGGGAAGTTCTATACATTTCATATTCACCCGTTCGTCGCTTAAACCATATACTCTGAGCATAAATTCTTGCATAACCGTTGAGTCGGCAAAGTTTAAGCTTTTACACGAGGCAATACACTGCTCGATTGCACCTATATAATTATTGTTAAGCAATAATGAATTTATTTGCCTTTCATAATTACCAAGGCAACGATATTTATCTATATGAGGATTTGGCGTGTATCCGTCATACTCATATTTGTAAGAGAAGTGATCTCTTGCTCTCACATTTGAATCAAGCTGAAAATCATACGCAGCGCACACCCTGACACGAAGCGTCTGGTCAAGAAAGATTGCAGTCATTAATTTTTTCATATCTTCCGTCGGAATAATATTATTGCAAGTTCTGCCCCTCGGCTCATATATATAACTATGCTCGTTATCAATCATGCTTTTCGCCATATCTTCGTCAAAATATGTGATATAATCTTTCACGCCGAACAGAACGTGAACATTATCAACGCTTTCGAGAACCAAGTGATTGTTGCATAAGAAATACTCCATAATTTCAGATTCGTCTTTTGTTTTAGACATTGCCGTCTCTATTCCAAGCAACTTGGTTTCGGTATCGCGCTTCTGTTCTAATTCAATTCCGATTTTATTATTTAATTCATTAATTCTGTATATTATACTTTCAATATCTGATCTGAGACGTTCGCATTCACGAGATTCGTAACGAGACTCAAAACCGGAGAGAAGTTCCTTGATTTTTATCGTCCTAAAATCATATTGTTCCGACATACGCGTCAAACAATCTTTATATTTCTCCGACTTATTCTCTCGTAACGAATTAATAAGTTCCATCTCAATTTCCGAAACACCCTCTTCCGGATTAAAATACCACGGCAAGAACGCAAAAATGCCACATTGCAAATAATGCATATCGCGTATGTCCATATTATTTGTACAAATTATGACATTTTTATTAACCGGTTCGACAAAACAAGCCACATCAAAACGTTTTTGAAAAAATAACGTTACCTTTTCGAGCGGGCGCCATTCGGGATGAACTTTACAAAAATTCTGTTTTACCATTGTCATCCAAGCGTTATTGTTCTCCGCTGTTGGATTATAAAAATTAGAAACCAGCAAAACACCTTGAGCGTCGTGTTGTTCTCCGTTGTAAAAAAATACTCTTCCCGTCGCAATCTCTAGAGCGCGGGTTGTTTCCAAGCCGCTTAGCTGAGATGCTGAATAAGTAGAATCTCGAAATAACACATTTAACTCTTCATTATTTTTTAATCGAGAACCGAGAAGCGCTCTGAGCGTTGACAAAAATGTAAAATCTGAACGCCAAGGTTCTCCGTGAATATTGGAAAAAGCCATATTTGCACCGGTAGATGTAAACGGTGTAGATTGTATAATCTCTTTAAACATACCAAACTCCTCTCTTATTCTTGTTTTTTTTTTTGGTGGGGAATGCCGGACTCGAACCGGCACGGATTAATCCATCGGATTTTAAGTCCGAAGCGTCTGCCAATTTCACCAATTCCCCAAAACAAACCCCGCATATTTCAGCGGGGTTGACGATATTTTATGTATTTTTTTTGTTTAAATGTTATTTGTTTAAGCGTTATCAGCTTTAACAACCTGAAGCAAGAAGCACTTTTCAGTGATACCGAACTGTTCAAATGTCTTGTCCAGGTCTCCGGGATTGAGAGATGCTCCGTCGAGGTGAATAACACCGCGTCCTGCATAATCTATATCAGCGTCTTCAAGCACCGTTCTTAAAGTCGTGTTCGAGTCAACAATGACTGTTTCTCTTTTTACGTTGTTACCAACAACTACCTTTATCATAATTAATCTCCTTTTCTTTAAAACATTTTTTAATAAATTGACAAGCTACGGTATTGCCCGTAGCTTGTTGTTGTGTATCGCAATTACTGTGCAACGGTAATGTTGTCAAGAATTGCGCCCTTTTCCGCATCAATTTCTGCGAGGATTGCGGGAATAGTTGCTTCGAGTTTGTTCAGGTTAAGAATAGATGTGCCGATAGCTTCAGCCACCGCTTCACGAACGTCGCCGCTCATTCCCTCAGATACTACGAGTGTGATTGTAGCGAGCTTGGCATCGTCATGCGTTTCGGTTCCAAATTCCGCTCCATACTTGTTGATTTTTCCCGAGCCGTTACATACGCCTACACGAAAAATCGGTTCTTTACCGTCTTCTCCGCCTTTCAAAACAAGTGCTTCGGGACGATACTTTGCAATTTTACGAAGGTCTGCGAGCTTAACGCTTGACGTAACAACCACAGCCTCGCCTGCAATAACAACTTTTGCCATACTTTAAATCTCCTTTTATTCTTAATGTGCTCTGTTGGTTGGTTATCCACCCACACCACGGGGAGGTCGAGCCATTGTGGGCGTTGGCGTACCGGAGGGGAGGCGTCCGGTACGCTTTTTTAGGCGGTTCTTACAAGCCCGCCAAAACGCGCCTCTATTGCGATGCTGCCAAATTCGGAGCACCACTCGGCGTCATAATTATATGTATATGACATCGCATATCCACGCTCAATGTCTGCAACGTCATCTTTCCACTCTTCTTCATAATCACTCACGTAAAGAAAAGAATCCATTTTACCAAATACCGAGTAGCAACGAACAACTGTATATACCAAAGCGTTATGCTCTTCTTCGAATTGTTTTATAAGTTGTTTCTGCTCGTCGTCTACCCAAAACAATGCTCCGAGAGGAGGTTCGCTCACCATTACCGTGCCGCTTGATTTAAATTGTCTTATGGCGTCAGGAATAATATGAAGCTTTTTCATTCTCTTAACAGCTTCTTCAACCTTACGCTCTCTGGAAATTATCATATCTTTCACAATAAAACCCCCGTTTTATGATTTATATATAGGGTTGTCCTCGTCGTCGAATATCAAATACTCATAAGGATATTCTTCAAAAAAATCTTCTCCGTTTTCATCTTCAATAAACATCGGACGGCGAATTACAGTGTTCCATTTTCGCGCAAGATATTCAAGAAAATGCTCTTTAATATCCTCGAACATATGTTGATCAAAATAATAATTTGTAGAACCTTCGTCTTCGCAAACAGCATCGAGGAATATACACAATGCGTCGTCGAGTTCCGTCTCTCTTTCTTCTATCAAAGTCTCGTAATCAAACATAGAGTCGTCTTCGTCGCTTTCTTTGCTTTCGTTATCTTTTTTTGCCTCATTGCTCGATAAAATTTCAACAACCTTTTCGGTTAAATATTTGTTATAAATTCTTTCCGCTGTTTTTTTGCCGTCAAACTCATTAACGATTTTTTCTGAATAAACTTCATTATCATCTGCACATACTATAATTTTTCCTGTTCTGCCGTTGTCTGATTCTGTAAGATAAATTACTATCCCAAAATCATCATTTGAAGCAATTTCAAACATTGTTGTCGTCATTTCCTGCATATTTTCCTGTAAATATTTCCATACATCAGCAGGTTCTACTGAAATTTTTTTTGCCATAAAACATTCCTCCCAAATTTATATATTAAAAATCCGATATGTTGTCCTGATTTCATATCGGAAACCCACCCATATGTCCCGGAAACATATGTAAAACAGGAGTGGTAATATTAACTTCACTTTTAAAATTACAACTACAGCTTAAAGAAAGAATCTTGCAATAAATCGGTTACTGCCGCTATTTCTTTATCAGACAATCCGTATTTTTCAAGCGGCTCTATAATTCCTTCTGAAAGCTGAAGTACCGCGTCTTCAATAGATAAAATCACACCATTTTCCAAATCCTCGACAACGTCATTTCCGTCATCGTCGGTTGTTAACCAAAACCAGCAATCCATTTTGGTTTTACTCGCAATTTTATTCAACCCGTTATATGCATCGTCGCTTAATATCATTTTCTCACATCCTTTTTCCTCAAACATCACAGCCTCTGTCCGCAAAAATGGCAATAATTCGGTATATGCGGTTTTCCATTCTTAAACGGGTTTATAAGAGGGAATTTACAATTTGGACAAACTAAAAATATATCGCAAGTATCATCTGCAAATTCTAACGGCTTCGTCGGTGTTTGCTTTTTCAAAGCCGCTATTGCTAAATCATATAGTTCTTTTTTTACTTCACACTCTGTTGCGCTTTTACCCGCAACAAACATTTCTATCGCTTTCTCGTATGTCATTCTTCTACCTCGCTATTGCTTGCTAACTCTGCAAGTTCCGATATTGTAAGTTCCCGCAAGAATGTAATCTCTGTTCCAACGCACTTGCTGTCTTCGTTGCTTTCGTCTGCAACGCCTTTCAAATCCACCTCAAAAAATCGAACATCTTTGCCTAATTTTCCGCAATAGTAATTGAACACATCTAACGGAGATTTGCAGGCGTGAAAACCATATCTACACAATTTTGCTTTATCGGTTTTGTAAGTCTTGCTTAACACATACTGAAAACCTCTACAACAACGCATATTGCCGTCTGTTGCTTTAAAATAGCGGTTAGAATAGGTTACAAGGCTTTCGCAACCCCAAAATGCACTAAGTCTTATACTCGTCACGCTATCGGGGATATTTATGCTTGTAAGGCTCGTACAGCCGTAAAACGCACAATTTCCTATACGTGTTACGCTGTCAGGAATCGTTATGCTTGTAAGAATGCTACAATGTTCAAACGCATAGGCTCCAATGCTCGTAACACCGTCGGGAATAACAACATCTGTTTCTGTTCCGTGATATTTAATGAGTTTTCCGTTTTCAATAACAAAATCTTTGTTCATTCTCTCGCCTCGCTTTTAAGCCATTTGAGCCAACAGTCCGTGCAAGTTGTATCAGTATCAGCACAGTTTTTACACGAATCATTACGCCAATTATTTTTTTCTATAAAATCTGCCAATTCCTCATCGCTCATATGTCTTATCTTATCGCCGTTTGTCATTCTTTTTCCTCCCAATCTAATACTTAACCACAAACCGAGCCACAGGGCTTTCACCTGTGGGAATGGCGGCAATTCAAATACGCGTCTTTAAATTGCATTTTCTAAAATTCCAAAACTCGTACACCATTTTTTCGTGTTGTAATATTTTTAAGATATTTTCTCTGCAATTCAAGACTGCGGGATTCGAACCCTGCACCTCGGGGGAACGCGTGCTACCGAATTACACCAAGTCTCTAATATCTGCCGTAGTAAATAAACGGCATATTATAACACGGCTTTATACTCACTACTCAGTTGTTTTATTTATCAAGATTTTTTATTACTGCTGACTTTAATGAATTTCCCGGCTTAAACGATGGGGTTATGCGAGCCGGAATTGGAAAACCCTCGTTTGTATAAGGATTTCTACCCATACGAGGGGCTCTGGTTTTCGGTTCGAAAGTACCAAACCCCGCGAACTGCACTCTATTTCCGTCCGTAAGGGCTGTTGTAATAAACTTTAACAGAGAATTTACGACTTCGGAAACCGTTGTTATATTCTGTTTTGTGTCGGCGCTTACCGCACTTATAACCTCTTCTTTGTTTATTTTACTCATTGCTGTTTTCTTCCTTCCGCGTGATTTTCCCATTATCATTTTCCGACTGATTTTCCGACTCCAATCTTTTCTCTTCTTTGTAAACCAAAACACAGTCTATAATATTGCAAATAAGCCATACCCTAAACCATATTATTGCAATACCCGCCATTAAAAGCGCAAGATTAACAATCCACCAAGCCTCGACTATATAGGCAATTATATTTAGCAACAATGCAAGGCTAAGAGGAACCAGCATATAATCGCTGATAAACCAGGAAAATTTTATATATTTTTTCATACCCATACACTCACTTTACCAACGACACCACAATAAACCGAATGCCCTTTAAAAACCACGCAGGTATATAAAACAGGTTAGCACAGATTTTACCAACCATACATTGCCCGTCAATAAATTTGTTTTTCATTTCCTGTGCATTGAAATGACACGATGTTTCAAAATTAATTAAAAACACAAGCCATATAGCGAGCCCAATAAAAACCTTAATCATCATAAACCCTCCCGTTATTTTTGATATTATTTAAAAAGCGGGCACGCAATTACCGTGCACCGCTTACTGTATTTGAGTTTGTTTACAAATTTCTGCGCAAGATATAAAGAATCAAAGCTTTTTACGAGTTTCTCTTTTGTGTCGTTTACCAAAAAATAAACTTTGTAATATCCCGTACCAGTGTCGTTATCATCATAGCAAGCCCTTGACATATTATTCCTCCCGTTTAAAATGTTATGAAACCTTGCTAAAAAGAACCCAGATTATATAAACCCATATTAAAAACATAATTGTTAATCCGAAAATTTTCATACGCGTTTCCTCGTTTCCAAGCCATTAATGAAGCCAGGCGATAACCCGTTTACCGTTTATCCGGATTTCCACCTCATCACCTTCGCGATACCATTCCACAGCCTTTGTGTGGCTTTCGGTAATTTCCCCTGTTGAACAATTCATATAATACTTTTCCATTTTAAAAACCCTCGATTCTTAAATTCTCCGTTCTGCGTTTATACGGGCTTACGACCGTTTGAAAAATCAAGTCGCATTAGAGGGCGGGAAACCCCGCCTGTATTGAAAGAAAGGACAAAAAATGGAGAAAACACAACTCTTATACTGCACGAAAGATAAAAAAACCCTCCCTATATTGTGGTCATAGCCTGATGCCCTGAACCATATGAAACAGTTACTTTAAGGCTTGAAGGACGCCCCACGACTGTCGTTCCGTCGGAAAATTTTGCGATGTATTTACCCTTTTCGGTATCGTTAAAAAACCGTACACGAATATTACCGCCTGCACGCTGAATTAAATTTGCGATACCTTTTTGAAAATCGTCATATCCCATAAAAACCTCCCGCTATACTGCTTTTTATAAAAATCAAAAACCCTAATAGGATACCCATAGACCGGCTCGTCGCCGGTTTCGTCGTATTGTTTAATATCCTCGACGACTCATCAGTATGGTTTTTTTGAAAAACCCTTTTACGCCTTTTTGTCTTCCTTGATTTCCTTCTGTACTACATCATAACCCTTGCCGTCCGTGAGAATACGGTAGCATATCTTTTTAAGATACCCTGCAAGCGTTTTGTGATTTGCAAGCGTAATAGAAGTTTTTGACTTCTTATTGTCGTTTGCATAGCAGTCAAGGAGATAATTTACGTCGTGAGATATTGCATTATACCCTTCTCCGAGCATTTTATCTACAATATCCTGCAATGTTTTGAGCATTTGCGTGTTAGAACAAGGGTCTTTCCCCATCTCATATGCCCTTGCAATATCGTTCATTATGAACGCGTCTGAATTTACTTTTGCTCCGACTCTTTTTGCGGCACGGATAGTGAGATAGTAATTCAATTTCTGAATTACATAAAACCACTTCTTGTCCGCCCCGATACCGCCGTCGATTTTTGTGTTCATATCGACAAGGTCGATAGGCTTTTCGGTGTCTACGATACTGCGTACTACCATTTTTGTATCCTTATCAATAGTC
Organism: Clostridiaceae bacterium; assembly: GCA_016281115.1. Lineage (GTDB taxonomy): Bacteria > Bacillota > Clostridia > Oscillospirales > Acutalibacteraceae > JAEEHZ01. The sequence continues at coordinate 49,378 of JAEEHZ010000239.1, forward strand.
TCTTTTACCCTTATTGAAGGATACGAAAACTGCTTTACCGCGTAATGCATAGGATTGCCCGATTTTTTTGCGTTCTTATAGCAATTGTCTTTTGACACAGCGGTATAATAATTAACCGCCTGTTCGAGGTCTGCGTCGATAGACTTTTTTTCATCCACCGACTCAGCGTTTTCGGACTTTTCAAGCAATTCCTCAGCCGTTTTCTTGATTTTTTCAAGATTGGTTGTTGTGAGTGTTAATGCCATAATGCTAACTCCTTTTGCTTATAAATTTATGAGCGATAAGCCCATAAGAAAACGGTTGACCCGATATTTCATAACTACCGGGTCAGCCGCTTGGTTTATAGGTTTATCAAAAGCCGCTTACAATCGGGCGACAAACGGAGGATAGATATCTATCCCGACAGCCTTCCGGCTATGTAAGCCTTATTTATTCCTGTTTGTCTTACCATTATCCGCATTATAAGCGGCTCAAATCTCATTCATTTCGTGATACTTGACTTAATCGGGCATTATATCTATATTTAACTTATCTCTTTGAAAAATTCCTCGGAATTACTTCAATAATGCGTCTATCCTCGGATAAACGCGCATAGATAATTTACGATATACAGCCTTTTACAGTCTTTTTCATATAGCCTTCTATGATAACGCATTTGAGACGATATGCGACCTTATTTTACATCTAACTCGGTATAACTCTGAGGGTTTTCACTATCCGAACCATAGGCTTAATTCCTTATGCACTCAGCGACGGCTAAATTTATCAGCTAACCTTTGATATAGCGTAAGGTCGCTTTTTTTCGTTTATGTCGGAACGATACCCTTTACCTTGCATTTTCCAGCAAGCACTCAGACACATAGTATTTCAACTATGAGGCGCAGGCACGCTCTTTGATAGCCTGATATGAGCCATCCCGCTTCGTTATTTCGGTCGCGGGTCGCCGTAAGGTCGGCGGGGTCGTCCGTCCGTCCGTACACTACCACAAGGTAGGGGGTCGGCGGGGTCGTCCGTCCGTCCGTACAC
>JAEEHZ010000240.1 GCA_016281115.1 Clostridiaceae bacterium
GGCAAGCTTTTCACCGATAATTCGTCCTCCGCTGCCGAATTGGCGAGCTATGGTTATTACACAATCATACATAATAGAGCCCTCCTTAAATAAAAAACAAATTTGATATTTAAGCGCTTTTTGCAAATAATATGTGTACTGTGTATATAATAACACATTATTTGGAAAATTTCACCGTTTTTTAAAAATTTGTTGCATTGATTTTTATAAAGGTATTAATATGTATATTCCCGATTATAAAACAGTTTTTATACAACGCGCGAAAGTAACTGCCGCCGTATTGATCTTCAGTGTGTTTTGCGGCTTCGCGGCGGCGATAAATATTTTTGCGGGAGCAGTAATATTCGGCGCCGCAGTGACCTTTTGGGTAGTATCTCTTTTTGTTTATATTCCATTTTATTATTCGGACTATACAGTGAAAATTTCGGCAGGATATTTGATAATTAACAGAGGATTGCTTCTAAAGCGTAAAACTATACTTGCAATAAGAGAGATCCAATATTGCGAAACGGCTTCGTTTATGCCTAAAACCGGATTTGGCGCTGCTTCAATAAAGATTTACACCTGCGGCAGTAAGATCACCACCTGCCCGTTTGACGTGAAAACCGCCGCAAAAATAACAAAAGAGTTGGAAAATTATAAATGAACGACAAATATTATATAAAACCGCATATTTATTCGGCTATAGGGTTTATTTCACGGTTTGCCTTCTTGCTTATTATTCCGGCATTGCAATTTGTTATGTTTAGAAAAATAAAAACCGTGCAATCGCTTTTAACGTTACTTGGTTGCGCAGCAATAATTACTTATGCATTTATCCGCAGAAAAAGCGAATTTTTTCTTGCCGACAAAGACCGTATCCTGATAAATAAAGGCGTAATAATAAAGTCTCAAAAGCTTATCAAAAACGAAAGGATAAGTACGCTGAATATTAAACGCGGATTGATAGGGGGAGGAATATTCGGAGCGGCAGAAGTGTTTTTAGATGTTCCTTCCACCTTTAGGGATATAAAAACGTCCTTTTATATGAGCGCAAAAAAAGCGCATGAAATATTTTGTGAAAAGGCGGATGTTATATACAGTTCAGAATTTAAAAAAATATTTCTTTCGGCTATACTTTGGTCAAACTCGATCACGGGTTTTCTGACTCTTGTCCCCCTTATGAACAATGCCGACAAACTCTTAGGTAAAGACCTGGCAAGCGCGCTCTACAACGGTATAAGCGTTACCGAATACTTGATATATGCGGGAATATCTCCTGCTGCGGCCGTCGTTTCAAATGTAATAATTATTTGTTTTTTGATTTCGCTTTCTATTCAGATAAATGAATATTTCGGCTTTAATCTCAGCGAGGACGACAGCGGACTTATGTATATAAACAGAGGGCTTTTTAAGAGAAATGTGTTTATATTTAAACCCGAAGCCGTAAATACAATTTGCATAAGGCAAAATATGTATATGCTGCCTTTTAATTTGTGCTGTTCATTTATAGAAACTGTAAGTTCAAATAAGATAAAAGGAGATATGAGCCTTTTGATACCGCCCGAAAAGGCAAAAGTGAATTACAAAATAATATCCCGAATTTTCAAAGGCTTTAATAACGTCTGCAATAAAAAAATAACGCCCCCAAAGGACGCAATGGCAGCTTATAAATATCCTGTGTTTGCGGCGGCGTTTTTGATTTCGGCAACCGCTGTTGTTTTTTCGCGGGCAGGAGTATACGGTGAGATCATATATATATTATTATGCTTTATTTTGGTTTTGATTTTACTGCGTGCCGTGTTTGTTATAATAAGCTTTAAAAAAGTATCCGTAAAGGTGAATAACGACTATATATGTACCGTAACAATAAAGCATTTTTATACCGAAGAAAATCATATCCCCCGCAAAAAGGTGCAGAAAACCGAAATAGTTCAAAACATCTTTCAACGCAGGATAAACAGGTGCAATTTGAAAATATACGTTTTTTCCGAAAAGAAAAGATGCATTTGCGTTAAACATCTGCCATATAAAGAAGTTACAGAAATCCTTGGTCTCTGAAAGAAAAACATTCTTCGTCCGCTGTTATAATGTGGTCGTATAATTCAATATTTACGAGTTTTAAGGCTGTATTCAAATCTTTTGTCACGGCCAGATCTTCTTTGGAAGGCAACGCAAGTCCGCTTGGGTGATTATGTGCAATAATTGCTTTTTCGGCATTTTTACTTACCGCAAGAGTAACTATATCCGAGATCACTAAGGACACACCCGATATTCCGCCCTCGCTTATTTTTGCTGAATACAGTATCTTATTCTTCTTATCCAGCAAAATCATCATTACGGTTTCTTTCAAAAGACCTGCAAATCTGTATGTTATATATTGCTGTATTGCTTTTGCGCGGAGGATATCGCCCTCTTTTATACAGCATGCGCTTTTATAATATCTGCACATAGAAGGTATCATCCTCAAAAAGGCAGAAGTTGCAGAGGACACCCCGCATTTAATATGCATATCTTCGCTTGCCTCCAAAACAGCAGATAAAGAGCCAAACGATTTTATAAGGTTATCGCTCAGCTCTTTTGAATTCTTTTTTTGAGGTGTACACGAAATGATCCTGCACAACCCTTCTTTTTCATCAGGGAGCGTGTATATCTCCGCATCAGACGTATGATTCATTATATTACACCCATTGCCGAAATTTTATCGGTAGACAGAACGTTGTTTTCTTGATTTTATCATACCTTGCAAAAAGTGTCAATTTTTATTTGCTGTGTAGAATATGGGTTAAAACACAGGCTGAAATTGGGCTTTTTCAAGCGCCGACAGCATGGTGTCCTCAAGCAGATCAAAATTTGCCACAAGCGAATGGGGTTTCCTGTGAGGATCGTCTTGATGCATGGGTACAAAAAACACGTTTTTTGTATTGATAAGCTTACCTATATTCTGTGCCGACGCACCCAGCGCGTCATTAGTACAAAGTGCTATAACAACAGGACGGTTGATCCTCAAATGACTTTTTACCGCCATTGTAACAGGTGTATCGGTTATACCGGCAGACAGCTTTCCGAGAGTATTTCCCGTGCAGGGGGATATGATGATTATATCGCA
>JAEEHZ010000241.1 GCA_016281115.1 Clostridiaceae bacterium
CATATATTATACCAAAATTTTAGTATAGCAAGTTGACATAGAAATAATTATCATATATAATGATTTTATACTAATTTTTTGGTAAAAACAGGGCTACAAAAGGCGATATTTTCTAAAACCGCCCGTTTTACCGCAGAAAAAGGAGAAAAATTATGAAAAAGTTGTTTACTTTAATCGTTTTGGCGTTGGGACTTTTAGTAAGCGCAATAGGCTTTTCCGCCTGTGAGTTAAGCGGCGGGGAAATTACGAATGAGATTAAAGAAGAAAAGCAAGAAAATGAAAACTCGCAGGGCGGTATAACTTTTAAGACTTTGGCGGTGGACGGCGACAGCGTTTACGGCAAGGTATCAAACTCTGTAGAAGAATTTTCATTTACAGACGAAATAGAGATCGGCGGTTCCGTTTCCTTTGAAGTTTCCAAAGACGCTTACGGTTCCCAAACGTATTTAACGAAAAGTGTTCCGCTTGAAAAGGGGGACAATGATATCTATATCTTTGTAATGAAAAACGGAGAAATTATTAAAACGTATTCCGTAAACGTACACAGAAGAAATATGTTTACGGTTTCCTTTAATACAAACGGCGGCACGGCGGTAGCAAGTCAACTAGTTGAAGAAGATAGTTTCGCCACCGAGCCTGACACTACGAGAGCGGGTTATACTTTCACGGGCTGGAATTACGACTTTACTTCCCCTATAATCAATAATACCACTATCAGGGCGGAGTGGGAAGCGAATAATGATACAAAGTATAAAGTGGAGTATTATTTGGAACATTTTGAAAACGATAACTATACTTTGTACGAGACGGAGAACTTAACGGGTATTACCGATACGACTGCCGTAGCGGAGATAAAAATTTACGAACATTTTACGCCGACAAATGACAATGTTACGGGCAATATAAACGGCAACGGGGATACCGTACTTAAAGTTTATTATAACGTAGAACGATTTACCGTTAAAATCTCGGCAGGCGGTAACGTTGCCTTAAATAAAACGTATAACGGCAGTTATAAATACGGTACGGAAATACCCGAAATTACTGCGAATTTCAACGATTATTTAGGTTACGAGTGGAAAGGTTGGTACAGCGATAACGAGTTTATGACCTACGATAACACGATACCTTCGTTTACGGTAGATAAAAACGTAAACTACGTTGCAGACACAACAAAGGAGGAGATGTCGAATTTTGAGTTTACGTCCGACGCAACGACTTGTGAAATAACGGGGCTAAAAGATAAAACCGTAACGGAAATAATAATTCCCGATTACGTTACGAGTATAGGAGAGTGGGCGTTCTATAATTGTAGCAGTTTAACGAGTATAACAATACCCGATAGCGTTACTAGTATAGGAGAGTGGGCGTTCTGGGGTTGTAGCAGTTTAACGAGTATAACAATACCCGATAGCGTTACGAGTATAGGATATATGGCGTTCTATGGTTGTAGTAGTTTAGCAAGTGTAACGATACCGTTTGTAGGTGCAACCCTTAATGGAACAAGCGATATGCGTTTCGTATATATATTCGGGGCATATAGTTATTCAGGTAATCCTGATTCCGTTCTGGATTCATCGTACGTTCCGTCTTCATTAAAAACGGTGGTGATAACAGGCGGCGATAGTATAGGGAATAATGCGTTCCGTGATTGTAGCGGTTTAACGAGCATAACTATCCCCGATAGCGTTACGAGTATAGGGGGATATGCATTTTATGGTTGCAGTAGTTTAACGAGTATAACTATCGGGGGCAGCGTCACGAGTATAGGAGGTAGTGCGTTCTATAATTGTAGCGGTTTAACGAGTATAACGATTCCCGATAGCGTTACGAGCATAGGAGGTAGTGCGTTCTATGCGTGTAGCAGTTTAACGAGCATAACTATACCCGATAGCGTTACTAGTATAGGAGACAGTGCGTTCTGTCGTTGTAGCGGTTTAACAAGTATAACGATTCCCAGCAGCGTTACGAGTATAGGAGAATTTGCGTTCAATTCTTGTAGTGGTTTAACGAGTGTAACTATCCCCGACAGCGTTACGAGTATAGGAAGACATGCGTTCTCTGGTTGTAGCAGTTTGACAAGTATAACTATCGGTAAAGGCGTTACGAGTATAGGAGATGCGGCGTTCTTTGGTTGTAGCGGTTTAACGAGTATAACTTTTAACGGGACAAAATCGGAGTGGAACGCAATAAGTAAAGGTGATTACTGGAGGAATTATGTTCCCGCAAAAGTCGTACATTGTGTCGACGGAGATGCGGATATTTAAAAAGGCTTTAACTCTCAAAACCCCAACCCGAGAGTAAAAACATAAAAGCAAAGGAGGAAAATATGAAAATTATTGACAAACAAGCGATTATTTTAAATAAACCCTTTATAGGTTCTTGGAATAGTATTTCTGGCAATGTGCCGCACGAAATTATTGATTTTTTATTGACGGATGAAAACGAATATTACGTTTATAACGTTCCTTGGGGAGTGTGCCCCAAATGGATTCAAGTGGGGAAACCGATATCGAAAAAAGAAACTCATAAAGTTAAATATTTATTACTAACGAGTAGTTGGAAGCAAATTACTTCAAAACCCCATGTTAACGGTCAAGTAAATCTGTTGTATTGTATAGAATTAGAGCAAAAACTACACGACTATTCAAGAAGTAAAAATAAGAAGAACCTAAAGGGTACACAAAAGAAAGTACAAGATATTATTGACCGCAAAAACATAAAATATCACAGCAAAAAATTATATGATATCTGGGGGACAAAAGACGAAACGTTGTACGTTACTTTTCAGGCTAAAACCATATTCAAAGCGAAGCAAGAAATCAACGTTGAATTAGAGTATAAGTATCAAAGAAATAAAGGATATATAAAAAGTGAAGAATATTGTGACGACTATACGAAACTAATAAATCAGATAAACGACAAATCTTTATGGGAAGAATTAGAGTTATCAAATGTACAACGTAATTTCAAAGACTTTGAAAAACTGATAAAGAGTCAAAATTGTAGTAAATTGCAAAAAGTGGCAGACGAATTTATAAAATTATTATAGTTTAATTTTCCCCTTAAAGAGTAAGGGGAAAGGGGATTTGAGGAGTTTTGAGGTTAGGGATTAAAAAGGGGGAAGGGCGCATTCGGAAAACAGCCCTTCCCCCTTTGGTAAAAGCATAACTTAACGCCCCGCCCCTGCGGAAAACCGCAGGGGCGGGGGATTTTTTAATATTTCGGGAAATTAAAAGGGAAAGGTTTTTTATTTTACCTAAAAGTCTTTTTACACGATTGACTATTTTTGCCGTTAGCGTTATAATATTAAATGTTGATTACCCGCGAATTTTCGCGGGATACCATAA
>JAEEHZ010000021.1 GCA_016281115.1 Clostridiaceae bacterium
TACTTTCTCACATGGGAAAGTAGGTGCCTACCCGGCATTAGGGCAAAACGTGTTATTATACATAACCAAACAATCGAATTAAAGGGCAATATTTTAAAAAACAATCCCTCAGTCGGCTTCGCTGGCAGCACCTTAAATCAAACACTGCGCTGTTTCTTTAGCGGCGCCGCGCATATCAATGCCGAAATTATCGCGTAATTGCTGATCTACCTCAAGCGGTGTCTTGCCTTCTTTAAGCATATCGACAACGGCGTTTATCTCGTTGACCCTGTCGGACACATTACTCTGCCCTACTTCGGATTCATACAGTTTATTTCTGCCGTCAATGATCTTCTTACCCTTGCCGAGCTGTCGTCCTGCCTCTACCCTTTCCGCGTAAGAACGGCAGTAGAGGTCTTCCGCTTCTGCTATAGCAGCCTCACGCTCTGCGCCAACAAGATTTTCCGCTTCGGCTTGAAGTGAGTCCGCCCTGGCTTCGCATTTCTCGGCTGTGGTTATACGCTCATTTACCTTGTGTTCGAGGGCGGCTTTGTCAAGTCCGCTGCCCTCAAGGGCTTCACCGTATTTGTTTGGGTCGATCATTTGCTTCAAATCATAGAACGCTTCGGGGTTCCACTCTATTTCGTATTTGTTACCCTGATTCATCCACGGCGAAACATAAGTGTAGTCTACCTTTTGGGTAAAGTCTTTGGCAGCCTCAATACTTGAAGCCTCCATGCCATTATGGTATGACTTATACGTCTCGCGGGCAAGTGCGTTTTCGCCGATAGTTTGGTCTATGACCACGCTCTTGCTCGGGTCGGAATGAACATACTCATGAACGGTAACGTCCATATCGTTGGGACCTTTGCCTTTCTCACCTGCGAGCGCACGCCACTCTTGGTTAGATGTTGCGTTTTCGACATACAGATCTGCGCGGTTTTTGCCCGTTGTCAGGGCGATATCGTCAAGCACATTGTTGATTATCTGCTGTCTTTGCATCATATTGATACGCTGAACTTCTGCGCGCATTGTGGTTGCGAACGGATCGTCAAGATTATTAAGATATGTGTAAGTATTTTTGTCCTGTAAAATGCGGTTTTTAATGAAATCCTGCAACGCCTTATCAGACTCTGCAAAATCACCTGCCGCGCGTGCCGTACCGTGCTCCTTCATCAGGCGGCGAAGCTCGAAAATGTTATCCTGTACCCTTTTGTTTACAAGCTGCTGGATCTCATACGCTTTCAGTTCTTTCGCTGTTAATGTTGCGGGATCAATAGTTTTGCCGTCAAACATAGAGTCTGCCTTTTGTTTTGCTCTCATAATTGCGTCATCATTATTCTTTATGGCGTTTGACAGTCTACCCGCGGAGGTGTTCGTAAATTGCGTTATAGATTCAAGACCTTTTGCCGTATTATTGTAAAGTGAGCTTTTTGCTTTGAGCGCTTTGTCTATATTATCCATTGTGGCGCGGTACTTGTTTGCAATGGAACCGAGCATATCTTTTTCGTAACCGCCGTGGAATTTGGCGTGTATTTTGCCCATTCCCACATTGGCGCCCGCAAGCAAAAGCTCCATTGCAAGCTGCTTTTCGTACTCCTCAATTCCCATCTTTACGCCGTCCCAAAAGCCGAATTCCTTATCGCCCTTACATGCGTATACAGCCGCCTGCATCTTCTCACCGAGATCCATGGCAAAGAACAGATATTCAGAATAGCCGTAAGTACAGAAACCAAGCGCTATTCTTCCCAAAAGACCGCCGTTGTCGCGCATACCTTGCATAAACGCATAAATTGCGGCTATGTCATCGGCAAGCGTTACCTTTTCGGCTTCTTCGTTCATACCGGCCAGTTTACCCTGAACTATTCTTATCCACGTGCTCATTACGCGTTCCACTTGGCGTCTGTCATATCCGAATGAGAAATCATAACCTTTGAGCATTCTGTCAATAAGGTTATAAAGCGGCAGATAATTCTCGAGCTTGTTGCTTGAACCGAGCTTTGCCTTTACACGCTCAAGCTGTTCTTGAATCTTTGCATCATAATCTGTGTACGCCTTCCATTGTTCGGGCGTTTCTACCTTTCTGAAAGGCATACTGTGAAGCAATACTTTCTTCTTTACTTCATATTCTTTTTTTAGATAAGTTGCTTTAAATGTGATTTCCGCACGAATTCTTGTGGGCTGGTCAAGGCCTGCCTTTGTAGAGCATATTTTCACAAGTCTCATACCCTTGTCATCTATATCTTTGGTGGCATAAGCCTTAATTTCAAGTGCTTTTACAAGCTTCTGATGACGTTCGCTTGCTTCGCCGATAAGTGAGTTTTTATCGTTGCCTACGCTTATGGCACGTATCTCTACCTCCTTTTTGGGAACGACAGGCACACGCATTATCTCTTGCTTTTCCTCGTCCCAGAAAAACAGCAAAATTCTGCCCGTAGTGTAATTTGGCTGCACATCGTGTGATTTCACATTAGTGCCGAAGTTTACGTCTTTCATTGCGTTAAGTCCTGCCGATGTTAACGCCGTTGAAGGATCCAGTGCCGCCATCGGCGTTGCAAGATTCGCTCCCAAGTCAGACCCCACAGCGCGCTGACGCATTATTTCGTTCTCGCCGTCCTTCATAAGAAGATAACATCCCACAGCGTCGGCTTCAAGCTTCAGCACAAGTCCCATATGGATTCTGAAGATCTCAAAATCATTTTTTACCTCACGGGTCTGATGTGTCTTTGGGTCGGTAATAGTTGCGGTTATACGCAATACATGGCGCTCGGTTGTGCCTGCGTCCGCCTCATCCTTTAGTGAAATATCTTTAAATTTAACACTGTAGAAGCGCGGTAATTTATCATCGGGAGTAAGATGTACATCATAAATCTTCTTATTTCCGGGGCTGATTATTTCCGCCTTAGCTTCGGCGTCATCGGGCATATTAAGCAAACTGAAGTGCAGCTCAACTTCTTTTTCGTAGTGAGCAGGCAAGCCGATATTCTCCTGTCCAAAATAGATTGTCGGCTGTAATATTTTAAATTTCATATGCTCAATAAATGTTCCGTCTTTTCCGACAAATTTAAAGGTAACGAGACCCGACTCGGAAAGCGTGTCCTTATCGGCAGAAACCAATGCGGTCTTATATCCGTTTTTCATTCCGCCGTCTTGTACGATAAGCTGATTATCGCCCGAATAGACCTCTATTTTCGCCGACAAATCGGTTCGGTGTATTGTAGTACCCGTTGGTGTTTTTTCCAATATACGCGCATAAACGGGAAGCGGATTTTCGCCCCGACCAATTTTATCCTCAAAGTTCTTGCTTACGCACATCATAAATGTTGAAGTCGGCGTGTTATTGCCGCTGCCGGCAGAACCTGCTATTGCCGCGCCTGCCGCCGCCGGCCTATGGCAAACGCGCCCGTCACCAGTGCCGCGGGTATTTCCACCCCGATTTCACCCGGTTTATCGTCAGCGTCTATTACAAACTCAACATCATTATCGTAGTGATAAACATTAGGCTCTTCTGCGTCTATTGTGGGCATAACGCTGTAAAGAGTAGGTGCCATTGCTCTTGCAGCAGCCCATTTATACTGCATATCATCATACTGATTTTTCGCATCTTCATATGGATTTTTTAAGCCTATCCAGTAAAGATAATTACACGACATTTGTACGTAATTTTCGGCATAAACATCAGAAATTCCCGGAATTTTCGTATAATAGTAATATTCA
>JAEEHZ010000242.1 GCA_016281115.1 Clostridiaceae bacterium
CGCCTATAATGGTGTCTTTTGTAATTTCAGTCATTTTAATTTCCTCCGAACACATTAATTTACAATTAAACATTATAATACCCGAAACGCCAAATTGCAAGTATTCACGCCACAAATTTTATTTAACAAACTTAATGACTATTTTACTTAAAAGGGCTTGTATTTTATTTTGAAAGCCTGTATAATTGTATTAACAATGAGATAATGTGAAATTTTAGCTTGGGAGAGTAAGAGATGAGAAGAAAAATCATATCCGTTGCAGCGGTTTTAATAGTTATATTGTCTGTATTTTCATTAACTGCCTTTGCAGATACCGTATTTACACTTGAGGAGCTTAATCTTGAAATAAAGACTCCGGACAGCCTTATCACCATAACACGAGATTCTAAGGAAAGCGACCCTGTTTTTAAAAGCTCGGGACTTGATTATAAAACTACTCTTAAAACCCTTGAAGACGATAATGTTTACCTTTACGCTCAGTCAAACGACGGCTCATATAAAATTACGGTCGGTATGGTAGAAAATGACGAAAGCCGCGGATATTACGATTTTACAACGCTGTCTTCCGACCAAAAGACAGATATTAGCGAGGCATTTAAAAAACAGCCCGAATGTACAAATTGTTACACATATGAACTGAAAAACGGACAGGCATTTTTCTTTTGTCCCACATATAAATACAACGCAGGGGGCGGAACGCCTATAAGCGTTGCCCAGTACATAACCATTATTAACGGACAAAGAATTACAACACAGCTTACGGTAAACGGTTCTTCTTACACAAATGAGCAGGTCAATGTTCTAAAAGAAGTTGTAGACAGTATGCGCTTTACCGACATAACTGCAAAAAGCTTTGATTTTGAGAGCGTAATGCCGTATATTTATATTGCCTGCGGCGTTTTTGCGGTGCTTATCATAGTTACAACAGTGCTTATTGTAAAAAGGAAACGCGCGGCAAAAAATCCCGAAAAGCAGAAACAGCCAAAATCTTCAAAATCCGAGGGCAAGGCTTCTGAATCACAGAAAAAGAAGAGAGCGGACAAGAACACTGAAAGAGCTAAAAAGACCTTGGCGTCAAAGAAGAAGAAATCCGATGGGGATATGGCGGAGTTCTTTGAAAACACCAGCCGCTTCGGAACGCCTTCCGGGGGCGAAGAACCCGAAGAGGCGCTTGTTATAGTGGCTGACGCGGAAAAGCTCGACGAAAGCTTAAAGCATAAAAAAGAATCGGAAAAATCTCCTGATAAAAATATAGAAAACCAAGACAAAAACACGTCTGAATCTGTAAACGGATCGCCTGTTCTGAGCAAGAACACGCAAAACAAGGAGTCCGATGACAATTCTATGAATGCCATATTTGCAACGGGAGATATAAAAGCCCCGCAGAAAAATGCGCAGCCGCAAACACATCCTGCGAATATGCCTGAAGATGAAAAATCTGACGGTCAAAGCACGGAAAGTGACGATGAATTTGTTACATACGAAAGTATGGACTATGAATTTAATGACGAAGATTTTGTAGCGGCTGAGGGCAGCAATGCAGAAATACCGGGTGATAACGCAGGCATAACCGAAAAAACCGAAAAGCTTGATTTGCCGAAGCAGCAGGAGGAGCCGCTCGCAAACGTAAATGTAGATGTGATAAACGACGAGCCTATAAAGCCGGAGGACATAGATTTCAGCTTGTTTGAGAATACTCCGCACGCACCGTCTTCAAAGCCGCTGAGAGCGCATACGGGCGTTACCGCTACATATAGAAGAGAGGCACGTCCTTCCGCTGCTAATGCGCATACCTCAAATGAAACAAGAACTTTTGAAGTTCCTCAAAAACCGGCGCAACAGAAAACCAAAACCGAGCAAAAAACATCTCAGAATCCGGCTCTTAAAGTGTTAAAAGCTATCGGCGGCGCAATTGCCGGAATAGGACTTCTTCTCTTGTATCTTGTTACGTTGCCGTTTACATCGGGAAAGAATAAAAATAACGGTTCAAAAAACCCTCAACAGAAACCTCAAAACAACCGAAATGCTCGCAGATAAGCATTGGAGGAATTGATATATGTTTAAAAGGCAATTTGTTATAAAAGATTATTTGAATATGCTGTTGGCACACTTGAAGCTTATAGTTATTCTTCCGTTTGTGTGTGCCCTGCTGTCATATACATATACGGTTTTTCTTGTAACCCCGACATATACTTCAAGCATGCTCGTATATGTAAAGAATACAGATGCCGCATCCGCTGACGACAGCGATTATTATCGTTACAGCAGCGGCACTTCATCAGGCCCAAGAGTAAACTCTTACAGTATGTCCGCTTCGGCACAGATTGCCGCTACCTGTGCGCTTCTCTTTAAAACAGACAGGTTTATGACAAATGTTTTGACCGATGAAGAACTGGAAACGGAGAGAACATATTCTCCCGGAGGAATAAAGGCCTCAGCGAGATTTGAAAGCGTAAACGATACCCAGATATTGAGGGTAAGCATTACACTTACCAGTGCAAAGGATACCGCACAGATACTAAAGGCTATATACCGTCAATCGGAGAATTATTATAAAGATTATTTTCCTACGGGACAGATATTTATGGTGGAAGAACCCGTAACACCTTTAGCTCCCGGTACCCCTAACGTAAGCCAGAACATAATTTACGGCTTTGGAGCAGGTTTGGTTGTTGCAGTCGGTATCGCGTTGCTTATAGGCTTTATTGATACTACGGTAAAATCGGGCGAAGATCTCTACAAAATATACGATATACCCGTGTTTGCGGAGATCATAGATACAAACTATTAAACATAAGGAGGCACAGCTGTGAATTTATATGATTTAAAGCTATTTCAGCAAAAGCTGATGAAAAGCCGCGTAACCGAAAACAGTGATAAGTCCAAGAATATTCTTATAAATAATGACAAGTTCGCTGTTGTTGAGGCTTATAAGATCGCAAGGTCTAACCTTATGTTTGCCGTTGCGGCAAAAAACAACAAATTTGTCGTGTTTACAAGCTATAATAAGGGTGAAGGAAAAAGTACGTCTATAACCAATATGGCTATTTCCATTTCTAAAATGGGAGTAAAGGTATTGCTTGTAGATGCCGATATGCGTAAGCCCAATATTCATAACCTGTTAAAATTGAAAAACGATATAGGTCTTTCAGAGCTTTTAGGTAAATTTAAAACGACCGATGAAGTAATAAAGAAAGATATTTTGCCTAACCTGGATGTAATTACCGCAGGCACCATACCGCCGAACCCTTCAGAGCTTTTGGGCTCGCAGCAGCTTGAGTATGAGTTTAAGAAATTTGAAAAAATGTACGATTTTGTTCTCATAGACTCGCCTCCGATAGGCATAGTTACAGACGCACTCATGCTGAAAGATCAGGTTGCGGGCTATGTGCTTGTGATAAGAGAACAACACACATCACATAACGATATAGCAAAGCTTTTAAGTTCACTTGAGCTTGCAGAGACGTCAGCGCTCGGTTTTATAAAAATAGGTTGTGTTCAAAAAGACAAAAAATATTACAACAGATACTATAACAGATATAAATACGGATATTAATACGTGTAAATAAGATAACTCCACGAAAGGAAAAACAAGATTGGAAGCTTTAACCCCCACGCAAACTCAAATTAAAACAGAGATAGAAAAAAGGCGTACCTTCGCGATAATTTCGCACCCCGATGCCGGAAAGACCACGCTCACCGAAAAGCTTTTGCTTTACGGCGGTGCCATAAATCTTGCGGGCTCGGTAAAAGGCAAAAAGACAGCCAAACACGCCGTTTCAGACTGGATGGAAATAGAAAAACAAAGAGGTATATCGGTCACAAGCTCTGTTTTGCAGTTTAAATATAACGATTGCTGTATAAATATTCTCGATACTCCGGGACACCAGGATTTCTCGGAGGATACCTACCGCACTCTGATGGCGGCAGACTCGGCGGTTATGGTAATTGATGCGTCAAAAGGTGTTGAGGCGCAAACAATAAAGCTTTTTAAGGTTTGTTTGCTCAGAAAAATCCCCATTATCACGTTCATTAATAAAATGGATCGTGACTCCAAAAACCCGTTTGAGCTTTTAGAGGATATTGAAAATGTGCTGGGAATAAACACCTGCCCCGTAAACTGGCCTATCGGTTCGGGTAAGGAATTTAAGGGCGTTTATGACAGGGACAGCAGAAATCTGCTCCTTTTTACCGCAAATAACGGACAAAAAGAAGTAGAGGAGAATATTATTTCAGTAGACAGCCCGAATATTTCCGATTATATAGACGAGTATCAGTTAAAGGATTTTTATGATGATATAAGCTTACTTGAAGGAGCAGGCGACAGCTTTGACCTTCAGGCCGTGAGAGACGGAAAACTGACGCCCGTATTTTTCGGTTCGGCTCTTACAAATTTCGGCGTGCAGCCGTTTTTGGAGAGATTTCTTGATATAACCACTCCGCCTCTGCCCAGAGAATCCGATATAGGGATAATCGACCCTGTGGGATCGCCTTTTTCTGCTTTTGTGTTTAAAATACAGGCAAATATGAACAAAGCCCACCGAGACAGAATAGCCTTTATGCGTATTTGCTCGGGCAAATTTGAAAAAGACACGGAAGTGTATCACGTGCAGGGAGAGCGAAAAATGAAGCTTTCGCAGCCGCAACAGCTCATGGCGCAGGACAGAGAAATAGTTACCGAGGCATATGCAGGGGATATTATAGGCGTTTTTGACCCGGGTATTTTCTCAATAGGCGACACGGTATGTATGCCTTCGGAAAAGTTCAAATACAGAGGAATACCCACGTTTGCCCCAGAACATTTTGCCATCGTGCGCCAAAAGGACACTATGAAGCGCAAGCAGTTTGTGAAAGGCACTACCCAAATAGCACAGGAGGGTGCAATACAGATATTCAGGGAGCTCGACGCCGGTATGGAAGAGGTGTATGTGGGCGTTGTAGGCACACTGCAGTTTGATGTTCTCAAATATCGCCTTAACAATGAATATAATGTAGAGATAATTATGGAGGGTCTGCCTTACAAGTTTATAAGATGGATTAAAAATAGAGATTTAGATGTTAAAAAGCTCGATTTAGCTTCCGATACAAAAAGAATAGAGGATATGCGCGGAAATAAGCTTCTGCTTTTTACAAGTATGTGGAGTATAGATTGGGCGCTTGAACACAATAAAGACCTGCAGCTTGAAGAATTCGGGACCGCCGAGTTTTAAGCCGGCTAAAAAGAATTTGCGGATAATAATGTGAGAAAAAATTGAAAAATAAAAAAAAGCTTGAATTATTATCCAAAATATGTTAAAGTAATCACATGAGGATTATTTTAGCCTTCTATGTTTCCAAAGGAGGAAATGTTATGAGAAATACAAGACGAATCATCAGTGTGGTAATAGCTTTGATGTTGGTACTCAGCGCTTTTTGCTCTGTTTCGGCTTTTGCCGAAGAAAAAAGCACAGATCGCGCCATGGGACGCATTTATGTAGACAATGCTGCGTCAGGCGGATATGCTTTGGAAGAGCAGGACGGTGTTTTTGTATCAAGAATGGCAAAAACAGTATCTTATCCCGCAAGTTACAGCTCTGTGGATAAGGGATATATTACTCCCGTTAAGCATCAGGGAGATTACGGTACATGTTGGGCACACGGCGCTGCTGCCTCTGCAGAAGCAAGCCTTATCAAGAACAACAATTTCTCTAAAACAACCAACTTGTCCGAATTGCATCTTTCATATTATATGTACAACAAAGCCTTTGACCCGCTTAATCTCTTAAACGGAGACAGCACGGTTATCGGAAGCAGATATGCAAGATATTACAGTTTCTTGGATATAGGCGGTTCCAACAGCTTTACGCCATTTACACTTGCCCGCTGGACAGGTCTTGTAGATGAAGGCAAGCACACAGACTTTGCCTATGAAAAGGCTAACAGCTATTATACCGTTTCAGATACGGCTTCCGCGTATAAATACGATGCAGCCCACCTTACAGAAGCATATTGGGTATCGCCTGAAGATAAAGACGATATGAAATATATGATAACTAACTACGGTGCCGGTACGATTGCGTATTACCACGACGATTATTACATCAACGATAACACAAACGCTTATTATTACAGCGGCACAAACTATCCTAACCACGAGGTTACGGTTGTAGGCTGGGACGATAACTATTCTAAAAAGAACTTTAAGAGAACTCCTTTGAATGACGGCGCTTGGCTCGTTAAAAACAGCTGGGGAACTTCATGGGGCAATAACGGATATTTCTGGCTTTCTTATGAAGATACGTCTCTTTGCTCTGACGTAGCATCTTTCTATGCTTTTGAGTCTAACAAGAATTACGACAACAACTATCAGTATGACGGCTCAAGCGTTTATGAGTACGATGAAGAGGACAACGGCGGTTTGGAAGCAAATATGTTCGTTGCCGACTCTAACGAGTACCTCAAGGCTGTTTCTTTCTGGACAGCACAGCAAAATGTCAGCTATTCCATTCAGGTTTATACCGGAGTTGTAGGAACATCAAACCCCACAAACGGAACAGCTGCCCTTAAAAAAGAGATCACAGGTGTAGAGACCTATGCAGGCTATCACACAATCAAGCTTCCTTCAAGCGTTTATTTGAGCGCGGGCGAGAGATATTCCGTTGTAATAAGACTTTCCGCAAACAATGCCGAAAAGACATATTTCTTTGTTGATAAGTCAGACTCAAGCGCTGAATGGATAGTATTTACAAACAGTGGTTCTGCAGGCCAGTCTTTGTTCTGCAATGCTACAAGCAACAGCTGGACAGATAAAGGCTCCCGCGGCATTAATTACCGTATAAAGGCTTTCACCGATGAAGCCGCCGGCAGCAATATAGATAATTCGATAAATGAGTCTGACAGCGATTATTATTACATCACTTCGGATGTTGACAGCGACTTTTGGTGGAACAACTGGTTTGACAACCAAGACAGCACACCTGAGTTTTCTAAAGTACAAGATACCTCTTTGCTTAAAGACGGTGATAAGATAGTTCTTTATAACGAGGCTACTCTTTCAGCTGTAATGCCCTCAATGGCAGAAGGCAGAAAAGACGTTCTCGATATGATGAAATCCGAAGCGTATGATTTTATTGATGAGCTCTTATGGACAGTAAGAATAGAGAACGATAACCTCTATCTCGAATCTCCCGACGGAATGAGAATGACCGCTTACGATAAAAATACAATAGGTCTTGAGAAAGCCGGAAACACCATTGAGCTCAAGTCTAATGACAACGGTTCTTACTATGTTTACGCTACGGGAACACAGAGATATCTCAAATACAACTCAACAATAAGAGGCTTCCGCTTCTACAAGTCTTCCGACAAAAACGCTGTATTTTCAATTTATAAGCAGGCAGAAAAAACCTCCGCACAGTCTAAATCAAGAGTTATGCACTATGGCGACGTTACCTGCGACGGCGAAGTTACAATGCTTGACGTTGTAGCAGTTCAGAGACTTATTGCAAATTTGGGCGACGACACAACAAAAGCTCTTAAGATGCTTGCCGACCTCGATGCAGACGGTAACGTAGCTATGACCGACGTTGTTATAATGCAAAAGATGATAGCAGGCATGGCAACAGAGTCTATGAGAGCAGGCAAGACAGCAACATTTGTTATGGGCTGATTGCAAATAACAGAATAGTACAAGATTTTGGGCTCGCGGATTATTTCCGCGAGCCCGTTTTTAGTTTTATTATTTGTTTTTGATTTTATCCCAATACGATTTAAATGCTTGTTCGTTTTTATTATCCCCAAAGTTGTAATAAACCGTATCTTTTATATCATCGGGTAGGTATTGTTGCTTTATATAATGATTTTCGTAATTGTGCGGATAAAGATAATTTTGGCCTTTTATAAGAGCGTCTTCGCCGTCATAATGCTTATTTTGAAGTATTCGCGGCACCTGCCTGCCTTTGCCTGACGACACATCGCTCATGGCGTTGTTTATCGCCATATAAGCCGAATTTGATTTTGGAGCGTTGCACACCATAATTACAGCGTCAGCAAGAGGTATCCTTGCTTCGGGTAAGCCAACCTGCAACGCAATGTCGACACAAGATTTCACTATCGGTATTATCTGCGGATAAGCAAGCCCAACGTCTTCACAGGCACATACCATAAGCCTTCTGCACGCAGATGCAAGGTCGCCTGTGCTTAAAAGCTTTGCAAGGTAAAATACTGCCGCGTTTGGGTCGCTTCCGCGCATAGACTTTTGCAAAGCAGAAATGGTGTCGTAATGTTCGTCTCCGTTTTTATCGTAATAAAGGCTGCTTTTTTGTGTAAGCGCCCTTGCGTTTTCCAAATCTAAGGTTATAACGCCGCTTTTGTTATCTGCGGTGGCAACGCACAATTCAACTGCGTTTAGCGCTTTTCGAACATCTCCTCCGCAGGATGAAGCTATATAGTCGGTTACCGCTTCGTCTGCGGATATTTTCGCGCCGCTTTCCTTTTCAAGACAGTCATATGCCCTTAACAGTGCTTTTTTTATGTCCTCTTTTTCAAGCGGTTTAAACTCAAATACCGTGCTTCTGCTGAGTATAGCGTTGTATACATAAAAGTACGGATTTTCTGTCGTGGAGGCTATAAGCGTTATCTTACCGTTTTCTATAAACTCCAAAAGCGTTTGCTGCTGTTTTTTGTTGAAATACTGTATCTCGTCCAAATACAGCAAAATGCCGTTAAGCCCCGCAAATGTGTCCGACTGGGCGATAATATCTTTTATATCTCCGCTTGAGGCTGTGGTGGCGTTGAGCTTATACAGTGTCATTTTTGTGTTTGCGGCAATTATTGAGGCGATAGTGGTTTTGCCGACGCCCGATGGACCGTAAAAGATCATATTCGGTATGTTGCCGGATTCTATTATTTTTCTTAAGGGCTTGCCGTTATCAATAAGGTTGTGCTGACCTGCGATATCGTCAAGTGTTTGGGGTCTTATTCTGTCTGCCAGAGGTGAATTCATATTATGCCCTCCCGTAATCAACTGTGTTTATGATAAGATATTATAATAAATAAGTCAATATTTCAGTAAAAAACAGTTGACAAATTCTGAAGATAGAGTATAATTAAATTAACAAATGAACATTTATTCATATGTTCATTGAAATTTGAGGTGACTGTTATGGATATGATATTAAATAATAATTCTGTTGAAAAAACTCAGCTTGACGCAATAAAGCAGGAAATGCCGGATATTAACACGCTATTCAGCTTGGCTGAGCTTTACAAGGTGTTTGGCGATACAACGCGGATACGCATTATGTGCGCCCTTTTCAACCGTGAGCTATGTGTTTTTGACATTGCGGAGATAATAGAAATGGGACAATCGGCAGTGTCGCACCAGCTGAGAATACTGCGAAGCGCTCACCTTGTAAAAGTGAGAAAAGACGGCAAGCAGTCTTATTATTCGCTTGACGACGACCACGTAAAAGAGATATTCCATCTCGGACTTGAGCATATTACTGAGGAAAAATAACGAATGGAGGCGATAACATGAAAAAATATAAGCTTATTTTGCACGGACTTAACTGCGCTCACTGTGCCGGACTAATAGAAGAAAAAATATCTAATCAGCCGGAATATGAAAATGTAACTTTTGATTTTGTTAATAAAATTCTGACTTTGGAAACATCGGAAAAAGAGGACAATCTTGCGCACAGAATACAGAAAATCGTTGACAGCATAGAAAGCGGCGTTGAGGTAAAATTGTGTAACGACGGGCATCACAATGAGAATAATCACAGTCACGGCAATTGTGAGTGCGGCTGCTGTCACGGTCACGATCATAACATTGATTCGGAAGATGAAGATGTCGATAGTGAAGGGAAAAACGGATTTTTCGGCAAAGCAAGACCGCTTGCCGCAGGCTGCACATTGTTTGCGATATCGCTTGTAACGCCGTACATCCTAAAGAATGAATACGCATTTTGGGGTATGCTCATCCTGCAAATTGCGGCAGTTTTAGTGGCAGGATACAAAATATTCTTAAAGGGCATCAAAAATATACTGAAGCTCAGAGCGGACGAAAACTTCCTGCTCCTCTTGGCGGTAACTGCCGCATTTTGTATAGGTGAAACAACCGAAGCGGCAGTTGTTACTCTGTTGTTTGTTCTCGGCAATTTTATTGAAGATTACGCCGTTGATAAGTCACGTAAAAGCATAAAAAAACTTGCCTCCATTCGTCCCGACAAAGCAACAGTGCTTGAAAACGGAGAGGAAATAACTGTCCCTGCCGAAAAAGTTCAGCCGAACACAACAATAATAGTTGCACCTCACGAGAGAGTGCCGATAGACGCTGTTGTTACAAAAGGCAGCGGCTTTGCCGATTGCTCCGCCATAACGGGCGAAAGCATACCTGTTGAGATAACCGAGGGAACGACTCTCTTATCGGGAACGATAAACGGAGACAGCGTTTTGCAAATGAAAACGCTCAGACCGTATTCGGAGTCGGCGGCAAGCAGAATAATAAAAATAGTTGAAGAAGCTTCTGCGGTAAAAGGCAAAAGCGAAAAGTTCATAACGAAATTTGCCAGAATTTATACGCCTGTTGTTATTCTTGCCGCGGCTGCAATAGTTCTTATAGGCACATTGCTTGGGGCGGCGGATTTTAAAGAAATGCTATACAGAGGGCTTGTTGTGCTTGTGGCTTCCTGCCCGTGCGCTGTCGTTATATCTGTACCGCTCGGGTTTTATTCGGGAATCGGGGCGGCTTCTAAAAAAGGCGTGCTTGTTAAAGGCTCAAAATTTTTAGAAGTGCTTTCAAAAGCAGACTGCGTTGCGTTTGATAAAACAGGAACGCTCACCACGGGAAAAATGCGTGTAAGCAATATAAAAACATACGGCGATTTTGATGAAAGATCGGCTTTAGCCCTTGCCGCCGCCTGCGAAAAATACAGTTCCCACCCGCTTGCAGAGGCTATTAAAAAAGCCGCTGACGGTCTTGACTTGCCTATTTTGATAAACTATAATGAGGTCGCAGGAAAAGGCGTAACAGCTGAATATAACGGCAAAACCGTTGTTTTCGGAAACGCTTCGTTTTTACAGGAAAACGGCATTTTGACAAGCGAAAAACACACCTGTATGCTTGCAGTTGACGATAAGCTCATGGCAGGCTTTGACTTTAGCGACAGTATAAGAGCGGACGCCCGAAAAGTTGTAGATAATCTAAGATCGGGCGGATTTAAAAACATTGCAATGCTCACGGGCGACAAAAAAGAATATGCCGATAACATCGCTCTGCAATGCGGCATTGAAAATATATACGCCGAGCTGTTGCCGCAGGAAAAGGTAGAGATCATGAAAAAACTTTCAAAAAACTCAAAAGCTTCCGTTTTTGTAGGCGACGGCATAAACGACGCGCCCATTTTAGCGGCAGCTGATTGCGGAATTGCAATGGGCTTGGGCAGCGAAGCGGCTATTGAGGCGGCAGACGCGGTATTATCCGACGGCAATATAAAACAATTGCCTGCCTGCATAAAAACAGCCAAACGCACAATGAGAGTTATAAAATCAAACATAGCGTTTGCAATAGCTTTTAAACTTGCTGTGCTTGTTTTGGCTGCTTTGGGCGCAGCGCCCATTTGGCTTGCGGTTGCGGCGGACACAGGCGTGAGCGTGATATGCATATTAAACAGCACATTAAATGTAAAATGATATTCGGAGTGAACAAACAGTGGGTAAAAAGAAAGAAAAACTGAATTACAGTCAAATGCTCGAACTTAAAAAGCAAGCAGAGCAAAAAGAAAAACGAAAAAGACGGTTAAAACGAGTTATTATCCCGTGCGTTGCAGGCGGTTTGATATTGGTTTTGATAGCGGGTATAGTTATAAACGGTTATATTATATCCGGCGGAGTATTAATGCGTGGCAAAACCGTAATGAGTACAGAGCATTTCAAAGTGGATGAAGCTATGATGTCATACTATGCCCAAGACACATATAACTCATATTTGGAGAATTTTTCGGAGAGCCTTTCTTCGGACGGCCTTGATACTGCAACTGACTTGGCTTCTCAACAGAAGGACAGCGATACAACATGGCGCGATTACTTTTTGGATAAAACCGAGCAAGCCGTTAAAGATATGCTTATAGTTGCCGAGGCGGCTTATTCGGCAGGATATGAATTGAGCAGCGATGAAGAAGTTAGAATTGATGAATATATGTCAAATATTAATATAGATGAATACCCAAAGGGCGTAAGCTTAGAAGATATAAGAAGAGCCGAAGAATTATACACCCTTGCGATATCCTATGATGAAAAGCTGTATAACGGTTTTAAATGCACCGATGAACAGTTGGAGCAGTACTATAAGAATAACGAAAATAAATACAAGTGCGCTTCTTACAGATACTATTCTTTTTCTTATTCTCTTGACAGTGACGAATCCGATTTCACGCTTTCAAAAGAAGAGGCGACAAATTATGCAAATCGTTTGCGTAATTGCAAAAACGAAGGTGAATTTACCGATGCGATAGCGCAGTTTTGCCGCGAGTGGATACCGGGTATTACAGACGAACAAATACAAAGTGAGTTGAATGAAACAAAAACCGTAAATGCACCTTATATTGCGGGCGACGGATTTAACGAATGGGCATTTAACGGGAAAAGAAAAGTTAATGACGTATATTATGAGCTTTCGGAAGAATATCAGACGATGTCTGTATATATGCTTACAGAGCTTCCTCACAGACGTGAAGAAAGCTCTGTAAACGTGCGCCATATACTTTTTACCATAGGGGACAGTGACTTTGATTACCTTACGCTTGAGCAGGCGTCAACAGTGCTTACCGAGTGGGAATTAAGCGGCAAAACTATGGAAAAATTCGACGAGCTTGCCGCTGAATACTCTGCTGACAAGGCGTCCGCGAAAAACGGCGGCTTGTATGAAAATGTAATACAGGGCGAAACCGTGACCGAATTTGACAGTTGGTGCTTTGACAAAAACAGAAAACCGGGAGATTATGAGATAATCAAAACCGACTACGGTTATCATATTATGTATTTTGTCGGCACGGGAGAAGAAACCTGGAAAATACAAGCGCAAAGCGATATGATAAGTGAAGATTACGCCAAACTGTATGATGATCTAAGAGAGAAATACGATATAGAAATTTCAGAAAATTACAGGCAAGATATAAAATTCGGATAAAACCGTATATATCGAAAAATAACGGTTATTTATTCCTTGAATCACGGAATATATGATTTGTCAAGCCCTTTTTAAAAGGTTTTTCTGCAATTTGTGCCAGAATAGGCACAATTTATGCCAAAATCTTGAAATGCCTTAAAATACGGTGTACTATAAATACGGGAGATATTACACCTTGCATAATATTAATGGTTTTTTAGAAAAAATATAAAATTTTCTAAAAAACTTGTCTAAAAAGGTATTGCTTATGTGTTTATACTGTGTAAGAATAAACACCCGTGCGTATTTCAAGGAGGTAATCGTTATGAAAAAACTGATAAAACTTTTATCCCTTCTTCTTGTTATGTCTATGACGTGCGCCTTGGCATTTGCTAAAGTAGGAGCGGAAGAACTGGTTGAGGAAAACACGGATAACGAGATCTATTACTACGGAGATATGAATAATGACAAGCTGATAACAATGGAAGACGTTACTATGTTACAGCAATTTTTAGCCGAGTTTTTCGGCGACGGTGTATTCTGCGTAACAAAGCAAGAGGGAAAAACACTGTACGCAATGTCTCCCGTTCCGGTATCTATATCCGATAAAACGGGAATGAGTGACGTTGTTTTGTTGCAGCGGCACATAGCAAATCTTATAGACGTGTTCCCTGCAGGAACAACGTATTCTTGGCAGGATAGGTCGAGAAACACATATGAATATGACTTGTCGGACGATTATCCCGATGAAAGCGACACCGAAAACACAGATTGGGAAAAATATGATGTTCCCGATGTTAAGGTGGACTCCGACGAATATTCGCATCTTTTTGATGTGAGTCTCGATCTGTTCAAAATGGGATTGTCAGAGGGACAAAATACGCTTATAAGCCCCTTGTCGATAGTTCTTGCGATGTCTGCCGCGACAAACGGCGCGGACGGCGAAACGCTTAAGGAAATGGCAAAGTATCTCACGGGATATGACGATATGGAGCAGTACAATATATTACTCAAGGCGCTTCAGGAGCGGTTTGTGACTGATGACGAATGTCTTAAGTTCAGCATTGCGAACTCAATGTGGGTAAAAGACGACGAAGAACTGTTTACTGTAAATGAGGACTACAAAGACAAGCTGAAAGACGTATTTTCGGCTGAAATATTTACCGAGGATTTCAGCGATTCCGAAACGGTAGATAAAATTAACGGCTGGATAGACGAAAATACATTTGGTATGATAAAAAAGATGATAGAACAGCTTAACAAAGATACGATAATCCTGCTTATCAATGCCATAGCATTTGAAGCTCGGTGGGATAACCCATACGGCGGCGATTATGAAAGCAACTTTACAGCTTACGGCGGCGAGACAAAGAAATCTACCTTTATGTCTGAGGATATGCATTCATATATTTGTGACAGCGACGCACAAGGCTTTATAAAAGAGTATTGGGGCGACAAATACAGCTTTGCGGCAATACTTCCCAACAAAAATGTAGATGTGCTTGAATACGCCGGAAAAATGACAGGCGAGCATTTCAGAGAGCTTATGGCAACGCACACCGAAAAATATTATGTGCAAACAAAGCTTCCGGCATTTAAATATGACTACAATTTAAGTTATAAGGAGCCTCTTGAAAAAGTAATGCCTTTGGCTTTTGACAAAGATGAGGCAAACCTAAAAAAGATGCTTACATTTAAAAAACCTGAGTATAACGCATTTATATCGGATGTTATACACAGCACATTTATTGAGCTTACAAAAGACGGAACAAAAGCTGCAGCCGTTACAGTAGTTGATATTGATGCCTGCTGCGAGCCACCCGAATACGACCGCAAGGTGCTTATCGACCGCCCGTTTATGTATGCCATAATTGACAATGAAACAAAGCTGCCGATATTTATGGGAGTAGTGCTTGACGTATAACGGTATATAATACAACTTTATTCAGTACGGTTATTAAAAACTGAAATATATATTAATTTAACGGAGGAATGGTTATGAAAAACAAAAATAAGCTTTTAAGTTTAGCACTCGCTTTGGTGATGATGCTAAGCTGCATACCGCTTTCAACGGCTTATGCCGAAGACGGTGATACTATTGACGCTTTAGAGTTTACTTTAGGCACCCCCGAACCGAAAGTCGGCGAAGAAGTACCTGTGTTTGATGAAGATAACCTAAACTCTGTTGATGTTTCGGTAAACAGTGAAAACTGTACGGTCGAGTATGCTTTTTGGAACAATAATGATTATGATTTCAGTGAAGAAGCCGTAACTACCGGCATTTTCACCGATAACAGAGATTATTACCTCGTAATTATACTCAGTGCGAAGGAAGATTACCTTTTCGATAGAAATATCGGCAGTATTACCGTAAACGGAAAAGAAGGCACAGGCAGATATGAACTAAATGAGTTTGGTTCAATGCTTTTGTATATTCAAAAGTTTACGCTCGGCGAGCCTAAGCCGATAACCGTAACTTTTGATGCGAACGGCAGGGGTACCGCGCCGCATTCTGTAACGGCACAGCCGGGTCAAATGCTTTATGAAGTTGCTCCGATGGAAGTTCTTAATTTGTACTATGAAGACGGCTATCAGTTTTATGACTGGAGCTTAGACAGTGACAATGACCCCGATAAAGCTATTGATTATTTTGATGTTTTGACTGAGGATGTAACTTTATATGCAATATGGCTTCCTGCAATTGAAAGCATAAAGCTAAATTTGCCCGACGCCGCGACAATGACACCCGGAGTAACCGTAAGCGCCAATGTTACACTTGCTGAAGGAGAACTCAATTATTATGTAAGCGATGTATATTGGGATTTAGATTCTTCGGGAGACAGATCATTCACATGCAAAATAAAAGATAATTCATGCTATTATCTCTGTATTGAGCTTTCTCCCGACGACGGATACCTTTTCAAGACATTATACGATGAAGAGCTCGGCGACAAAACAGATGTTTCATTTAACGGCGAACATTTTGATTATGTGTACGGCACCCCGGAATATATAATTTTAGTTAAGAAATATGTAGTAGGAACGCCCGTATTACACACCGTTACATTTGACAACGGCGGATACGGGGAAGCGTTGGAGCCTCTCTCGGTTGAGGACGGCGCGTCTGTTTATACAGTACTGTTTGGTGATATCGAGGGCTACGATGATCTCCCTGACACAGACGGCTACCGTTTTTGTGGTTGGTATGCCGACCCTGATTTTGACGGAGAACCGTTTGATATCTATGAAACTCCGATTACAGAGGATATTACCCTTTACGCTAAGTGGATACAATTACATACAATAGAAAGCGTTGATTTAGAGTTTGAAATTCCCACAGTAGGCACAAAGGCACACGATCCCAAGATAACTTATGAAGATGACCCCGATTACGAAGAACTTCAAGCTGTAATTACCGATGCCAAAGGAGAAGAATATACCGGCACGTTAAAAGAGGGGAAAACATATTTCCTTTGTCTGGCTTTGGAAGCGAATGAGGGATATGTGTTCAAAGGCGGCTTGTCGTACAGCGACATATTTATGATGGATATGTCAGGGGAGATACCATCTGTTGAACCTGTTGATATTACCGTAAACGGAGAAGACGCACGTCAGTATTTGCAAACTCCGTATTTAGAGGATATGCTCTTGCTGATTTACCCGTTTAAGCCTGTTGCGGCGGAAGCTTATAATATTGACATATTGGGCGGCAGAGCTGTTATAGACGGTAAAGACGCAAGCAAGGCGAAGCCCGGTGAAAAGGTTGAAATACTTACTGCTCCCGCTCCCGAAGGAAAGACATTTGATAAGTGGGCAGTATTGGAGGGCAATGTTAAGCTTGAAGATGAAACAGCGGAAAACACTTCATTTATTATGCCCTCCGAAAATGTAAAGATAGAAGCAACTTACAAAGATGATGAGAACTACGACAACACCGATTCTTTGACCGATAAGGATACGTCAACGGAAACAGAAAGCGACACATCTGACAATGATAAGATAATGCTTGGTGACGCTGACTGTGACGGCAAGATAACAATGCAGGATGTAACAACAATTCAAAAGTATTTGGCAAAGCTTGTTACGCTTGAATCTTTCGGGAAAAACGCCGTCGTTAATGCCGACGTTGACGGCAACGGTGAAGTGAATCTTGTAGATGTTACATTAATACAAAAATATATGGCAAAGCTCATTTCCGTATTTCCGGCAGAGAAACCCGAAAGCGATACCGAAAATTCAGACAGTGAGA
>JAEEHZ010000243.1 GCA_016281115.1 Clostridiaceae bacterium
AATCAACCCAAATAATACAATAGAGTCATGTACGGAGATATTCCTCTGTAAATTTGAGATTCCTAAAAGCGTTCTTAACCCGGATACACGACAGGCAACCATCGATAAGCGTGTAGGCTTTGCGCATGAGTTTTATGATAAATACTTTGCGCAGACATATACAAATAGCCCCTTGGCTTGCATGACTTTAATTAGTCCTAATAGAAATAGCCCAAGGAATCATGTTATCGATACAATAACCATCCATTGTTTTGTCGGACAGGTAAGCGTTGAGCGTGGTTGCGAGGTATTCCAACCCGAATCAAAACAGGCATCATGTAACTATGTCATTGGTACAGATGGACGTATAGGTTTGGTAGTCGAGGAGCGTGATAGATCGTGGTGCAGTTCAAGCCCCGAAAACGATAACAGGGCGATTACGATAGAGTGTGCAAGCGATAACTTTGCTCCGTATGCGATCAATGATGCGGTTATGAAATCGCTTATCGAGCTTTGCGCCGATATATGTAAACGTAACAATATCAAAGCACTTAAGTTCTCATTCGACAAAAATGAGCGCATGAATCACTTAAACGGCGTTAACATGACTTGCCATCGTGATTATGCAAAAAAGAGTTGCCCCGGAGATTATATCTATAACCTTGAGCCGTATATAGCGGATGAGGTTAATAAGATATTGAACGGTGAAACACCCGAACCGTTTGAGCCGTACAAGGTAAGGGTATCCTTGGTAATCCGAGAGGGTGCGGGCGCAGAATATCCCATTGTAGGCTACATCCCCGTAGGCGTGTATACCATTGTTGCCGAGGAGAACGGTTGGGGCAAGCTAAAAAGCGGTATCGGATGGATACCACTCGACAGCGTAACACGGTTGTAGTAGCTCATGCTATCAACATACCTTCGGAAGAGGAGTCGGCTTAATGCCGGCTCTTTTTCTGTTTAAAGTGGTATCAAAATGGTATTTTAAAAATGACAAATCCCGTATTTATGCGGTTTATAGCGTGATAAGGAAAAAGTTCAAGTCTTGTCACTCCGAGTTTTTAGAAAATCCCGTAAATCCAAGATTCTTTAGTGAATTCAAGGGTTTGCGGGATTTTTTTTGCTCTTTTTGGCGGGCTCACCGCCCGTTTGGCGGTATCTTCGCCATCAAAAGTGGTCTTGAAGTGGTATTTTTATTCCGGGAGTATATCGCTTTCGATCAGGGCTGATATGTTGCGTTTACCTTCATCTGTTTTGGCGCTCATGGCATGCCTGTAAACTGTTTTCATAACGGTATCGGTTTTCCATCCACCCAGCGCCATTATATCGGCGTCAGGAACGCCCTGAGAGGCAAGAACTGACGCAAAGTAATGTCTTAACTTATGAAGTGAAAACTGGGGCATGTTTAAGGCTATCTGGGTGCGTCTTAGGTAGTTTGTGATGGACTGAGCCCCGCCCCGGTATGCGTAACCCTGCTTGCGGATCTGATCGGCTATATCTTTAGGGATATAAAGTTCTCTTGTACTCATTTCTGTTTTGGTCGACTTAACTATCCATTCACCTTCCGAGTTTTCAACCAGCGCTTTATTTATGTGCAACAATGTATTGTCAATGTCCGACGCAGTAATCGCCATTATCTCAGAACGGCGTAGTCCGTAACAGGCCAGCACAATCGGCACATAAAAATGCGGAGCGTGTTCTTTGGTATATTCAAGGATCCGTTTAACTTCTTCCTGTGTGGGTATATACGGCTCTGTACGCTTCTTTTGTGGCAAGGTGGTATAAATGACCATATCGGGCCGAAACGTTCTTAAAACGGCTGAAATAAAGCCGTGCAGACAGCGTACGGTCTTAGGGCTTAACGTGCTGCTTAATTCATTGACGCATTTTTGAATGTCGTTTTGCTCGATCTGGTCGATCATCTTCTTAACAAACCATTCCGGATACCGATTAATATATAATTTGTATTCTCGGATAGTTCTTACCGATAACACATTTTCTTTAATGCTTATATACTCTTCACATGCGGTTTGGAACGTCATACGGGCCCGTACAGGGGCTTTTTTTATTTTAGCGTTAAAAGCCTCAATGATTTCCATCTGATTGGGCTTATGGTCAAATGTGACTATATACCGTTTCTTATTATACTGTTGCCGTACCCGGTAGGATCCTGAGGGTGTGCGTTCAATTCTCATCCTTTAACCTCTCCGTATAGGCCAGTAATCGCTTTATGGTATTCTGCACGTCGACAGGAGCCATGTGATAAGACATTATTAATTTCTGATCCTCTTCACTAAAAGAATAATTGGATGTTCTTGAATTACCCCTTAAGGTATCAATATTCACATTAAAAAGATCTGCGATAGTTTCTTCGATCTCACGGGTAGGAAATCGCTTACCAGTTTCATACATTCCGATCGTGGCGGGTGAAACATTTAACTTCTTTGCAAGCTCACGCTGTGTAAGGTGTTCTCTTTGCCGTAAAAATACGAGCATATCTTTGAAATCATTCATTTGTTTATCTCCTTATTATTTCACATTATGTGAAAAGTAAACAAAAAAAGCAAGCAAATTTTGTACAAATGTTTTCACAAAACGTGATTGTCTGCTCTCAAATTGTGTGATATTATTTACTTGTTCACGGAACGTGAATAATAATATCGGAAGGAGGCAATAAAAATGCAAGACAATATAATAGGTGAAAGACTTAAGGAATTGCGCACGGCAAAAGGTGTTTCAGTAACGGAAGTAGCCAAAAGCTGTGATGTTTCACCTCAGGCAATCAGTCAGTATGAGTCCGGGGCAAGAGTTCCGA
>JAEEHZ010000244.1 GCA_016281115.1 Clostridiaceae bacterium
ACTATTCCGAAATAAAACACGAACATATGCGCCGCAAGCAGCGGTATGCCCATTTTTACGAGTATCGGCGCCGTTATCGTCGCCATAATGAGGTAGTTTGCCGTCGTGGGCACGCCCATGCCGAGCACGATACACGTGAGCATTGTCAAGAACAGTGCAAAGAACAGGTTATTATGCGCTATCGGCACGATAAGGTCGATAAGCGTCGAGCCGAGGGACGTTATCGTAACTACTCCCGCAACTATGCCCGCAAGTCCGCATGCAAGCGTTACGCCCATCGTATTTCTTATACCGCCTTCAAGCGCTTCTATCGCCGTTTTGCCAGATTCCTTGGTCTGTTTGCCGATAAACGACGTGATTATATAGAGGAGTCCCGAAATAATCGCCGCGTTTTCCATTTTCATGCCTATTGCGAACATTGCGACAAAGAATGCGGCTACAGGGACGAACAAAAGCAAAGTATCTATGACGTCTGACGCGACGTCCTCCCTTTTGGCGAGTTTTTTTATCATTTTTACGATATCCGTCGCAAGCATTATGAACATGGTCGTTAAAATTGCCATGCAAGCCGACTGCGCGGGTGTTCTGTTAAACGCCATAAGCGTTACGAGCATTATTATCGGCAGAAAGAGGTATCCTTTTGTGAAAAACAGTTTGAAGAAATTCGGGATGCTTTCTTTCGGAAGGCCTTTAAGTCCGAGTTTTTTCGCTTCAAAGTGTATCATAAAGAATATTCCCGTAAAATACAGCGCCGCGGGCAGTATTGCCGCTACCGCGATGGTTACGTACGGAATTCCCGTGATTTCAGACATCAGAAACGCCGCCGCCCCCATGATGGGAGGCATGATCTGTCCGCCGGTCGACGCCGCGGCCTCAACCGCCGCCGCAAATTCCGGCTTATAGCCTATACTCTTCATTACCGGGATGGTTACGCTTCCGCTTCCGACGGTGTTAGCAACCGAGCTTCCCGAATACATTCCCTCAAGCGCCGACGAGATTACCGCAACCTTTGCGGGTCCGCCCGACGCGTATCCGGCGACGGAGTTTGCAAGGTCGACGAAAAACGTTCCTATTCCCGTCTTTTCCAGAAACGAGCCCAAAATGATGAAGAACACTATGAACGTGGAGCACACGTTCAGCGGCGTGCCGGGTATGCCGTTTGTCGTATAGAAAAGGTTATACAGTATCGACTGAAGCGATTTTCCGTACACGAACGCGTACACGATAAACCCGCCCGCTACGAACAAAATCGGGATGCCCACCGCTCTTCTGCAAAGCTCAAACAAAAACAGTATGCCGATTACCGCCATAACCTTATCGAGCGTATTTATCGCAACCGCCCTTGTCGTTATTTCCCTGAAATTGAACGCGTAGTAAAAATACGGCGTTGCGCCGACAACTGCGAAAACGAGGTCGTACCACGGTATAAAGTTTCTTCTTGCCGTCTGTTTTTTATAAAGCGGATAAATTATAAATCCGAGGAATATTATTATTCCGAGAAAAGACGACATTCTCACCTGCTCGGGCAGCGTAAAAAACCGCGTTCCGAAAATAAATGCGGCGAACGCCATAAACAGTATCTTCAAAACGAGCCCGATTTTTCCCGAAAACTGTCTCGTATTTGATTCCCTGTCAAATTCCGCCAACAGCTCGTCGGCTGTCTTAACGTTTTCGGTATTCTGAATTTCTGCCATTGTTTTATCTCCTTATTCGCCTGATTTCAAACACAACGTGCGCGTTTTTTCCGCACGCTTCGGTAAGGCTTATTTTCTGTCCCTCTATTTCAAGAATATGGTCGGACACGGTGCCGACTATATATTTTATTTTATCAAATTCAATATCAAAGCCTTCAACCACCATATTTCCGTCTTTATCGAAAGACAGCGTCTGTCCTTCTTCGATTTCGGTCTGCACGCCCGCTCCGAACGCGGAATAAACGGTTTTTTCGGCGTAAAGCTTATTATTTTTCACGATAAAATAATCCTTTAC
Source organism: Clostridiaceae bacterium (assembly GCA_016281115.1). GTDB lineage: Bacteria > Bacillota > Clostridia > Oscillospirales > Acutalibacteraceae > JAEEHZ01. Next base: position 1,990 of record JAEEHZ010000244.1, read on the forward strand.
GGGACTTTTATTCACCGAATGCACAAACTCGACGGAAAACTCCATTCCGTCGTATATATCGTACGTTTTGTATATTTCCTTGCTTTCGCCGTTATAAATGACGAGTTTTTCCTTATATCCGAAAAAAGCAAAGCATATACAAAACACCACAGCCGTAGCCGCAATGATAGCTACAGCTGTGAATGTCTTTTTTTTCATTGTTTTAATTTACCGATTATTTGAGAACGCCCGCTTCTTTGAAGTACTTTTCCGCGCCTGCGTGGAAAGGAACAACGTCCGGGATACCCTGTACGGCCTTTGCAGCGTCAAGCTCGAGTCCCTTTGCGTGTGCAGCGGCGATTTCGTCCTTATTTTCAAAGATTGCCTTTGTGATGTTATAAACGGTATCTTCGGAAAGGTTCTTATCAACGATATACGTTGCCATTACGGCTACCGTCTTTACGCCTTCGGTCATTCCGTTATACGTTCCCGCGGGGATTTCCTGCTGCGTATAGAATCCGTATTTCGATGAAAGTTCCGCGAATTTATCGTCGTCTACCGGAATAACCGCGATTTCGTTGCTCATTGCAAGGTCGGTTATTGCCGTTGTCGGAATACCGGCAACGCAGAAGAACGCGTCTATCTTTTCGTCCTTGAGCGCGTCTGCCGACGGGCCGAAGCCGAGGTTCTGCTTTTCGATATCCTTATTGATATCTATTCCGTATGCTTCGAGAATCTGTGTTGCGTTGAATTCAACGCCGCTTCCCGCGTCGCCCACGGATACTCTCTTACCCTTAAGGTCTGCAACGGTTTTGATTCCGCTTGACTTTGTCGCAATTATCTGGCAGAGTTCCGGATAAAGTGTTGCAACAGCCGCAAAATCGGTTATTTTCGTTCCGTCAAAGAGGTCTGTTCCGGTATATGCGTAATACATTACGTCGTTCTGCACAACCGCCATATTTGCTTCTTTTGTCTGTATGAGCTGGATATTTGCCTTGGACGCGCCGGTTGACTGCACGTCAAACGATATTCCCGTCTTTGCCGCGAGGATCGGGCCCATTGCCATGCCGTACGCATAATACGTTCCGGTGCTGCCGCCCGTTGCAAGTACTATTTTTTCTTCGCTCTTGCCGCACGACGAAAGAATTACCGTGCATACCATAAGTATTGCAAGAATAAGTGCCGTTAATTTTTTCATTTTGTTTTCCCTCCGTGTAAGTTTGAAAATGAATTTTTATTTTCTTATAAATTTATTTTATTATATCTTTTTTACACAAAAAAGTCAAGAGCAATACCGAAATTTGTATTTTTTAAATAAACGTTCCGTGTTTTTTCGAATAATTGCGACACCTTTCTATTCATTTTCCGATTTTTCGATATGTGTTTTCCGATTTGACTTTAATTCCTCTTTATGTTATAATTCAGCCATACGAAAAAAGTCAGGTGAAACATTTGGACAACACGTTTGAAGACATATTTCCCTACGAGCAGGACATGATTTTAAATTCGGGGCGCTGTTTCTTTACGGGGCACCGCAGAATCTCAAAACAGACTGCGGACAAGCTCCTTCCCCGTCTTAAAGCCGCCGTTTCCTATCTTTTATCAAAGGGCGTTACGGAATTCCACACGGGCGGCGCTATCGGCTTTGACACGTTTGCGGCGATGATGATTATCGACCTCAAGCGGTATCATCCCGAAATTCGTCTTATTCTTGATCTGCCGTTTCTCAACCAAAGCGATTTATGGGATGAAAAGAACAAGCGTCTTTACAATTTTATTCTCGAGCATGCCGACAAGACCAATTATGCGCATACCGGGACTGTAAAGGACGCAAACGAGATAAAAAAATATCTCCTTGAGCGAAACCGCATGATGGCCGATTCTTGCTATTACTGCATCGCATATTTCTCAGGCGCGCGCGGCGGCACGAATTACACGGTATCGTACGCGAAAAACGCCGGCTGCGAGATAATAAACCTTTACTACGACACAGAATTTACAAAGTAAAAAAGCTCCGCTTTTAGACGGTTGCACTTAGGGATTTTTAATCCTAAAAACTTTATCGGCAAAGTTGTTATGTATTTAACGGCTATGCCGATATTTCTTTTTCGCCGTTTATTAAACAATCGTCAATGTCTATGGCAGAATATTGCCCGTGTACCATCTTACCGATACCGTCATATTTAGCATTTTCAAATGCTGATATTACATTGAAAAAAAGCAAAGCCCGATGTCTTAGTGCTGTCTAATCTAAATCCGTCAATGCGGTACGGTACTTTGGTAGGCTTTCCGTTTCGAGTTTCATACTTCCATAAACAGAATAGAGCATTGTCTTTTAGCTTTTTCGGAAAGTTCTCATACATTTTCGTTTCACCAACTTTCGAGGAAGTGTCCTCTAATATACAGAGAAAAAAGTTCCGTTTTGAGGGGGGTGTTTTGCAAAAAAATTTTATCCTCTCATTATACGGAGATTTTGACCTCTATTTTTGAGGGTACTCATGCAAAAAAGTCAAAAAAATACAGCCTTTCTCTCTATGGAGAAATTAAGGCTGTTTTTATGGGGTATTCTTAGAAATAATTTTTTGAAAATTATATTTTTGGTAAAATCGTATATAAATATAAAACATATAAAAAGGTTTTAGTTATATACAAATCAGCAAAAATGTGATATAATTATTTTGTTTCTTTTAAAAATACAGACAAGGCATATAATAATATAATACATTGATGTCAAATGGAAACATTCGGAAGGCAGGAGCACTAATGAAAAAATGGACTAAAAATCATGTAATTGAAAAAATAGTTGAAATTAGTAATAAAGGATATATTCCTATTCCAGATGGTATGTACAGAAAAGATGACGGTGTTATAGGTCAAGTATTAGAACGTGAATTTGGAATTAAAGAAAACAATCTTCACATCGCTGATCTTGGTACATATGAATTAAAAGGTATGCGCATAAAAAAAGGAAAAAGCAACAAATTAACCCTATTTCATCAAAAAAGCACTTCGGGCATGACGCCATTACAGATTTTTGACCGTTTTTGTTATGAAAAACCATCAAAACGAGACGGGAGTTTGAAACGCAAGCTGTTTACAACTATTAAAGGAAACAGAATTAATAACCTCGGTTTTATATTAAAAGCTAAAAACAAGTATGATGTTGATTTGTATTATAAAGATGAATATTTAGCCACATGGGATTTATCAAGTGGGAATGCTAAAATAAACCAAATACTGCTCGCTTTAGCAGAAACAAGAGGCGTTGCAAATTCTCGAGATGAAGAGTTTCATTTTACGAAAGCTTATATTTTAAGTGCTCCTAAAAATATTTACGAAGCCATTGACGCCGGTGCTGTAGTATTAGAGCTTTGTATTGACCAGTCGATTGATAAGACAGAACCTCCACACGATAGAGGCCCTCATATCAGGATACCACTAAAAAAACTTGACACGCTATTTGAAAGTATAGAACAGATATTATAAAGGAGACGCTTTATGAGAGAAGAGGATTTGAAATTATTACGTTACGAACTTGAAAAAATAAAAAGCATGGGTTGGATTAAGAATCAACGCCCCGGTAATGCCGGCGGTGTTGGAAACACTCTTGAGGACTTGCTTGATGTTGCAGAAAACAATTTACAATTACCTGATTTTGGCGATTGGGAATTAAAAAGTCAGCGTGCAGAGACAGGTTCTTTGTTAACTCTATTTCATTCGGAGCCAAAACCACGGAATGCACGCATTGTCCCACAGATTTTGCTCCCATTATATGGATGGCCACACCAAGAAGCAGGAACTACATATCCTAAAAATGAAAGAAGTTTTCGACAAACAATTAACTCAAATGCATATAGCGATAGAGGCTTTAAAGTAAATATTGATTGGAAAGCAGAAACAATCTATATCTCTTTTGATTTTTCGTCCATTGATGAAAGGCACGTGGAATGGAGAGACTTTATTTTAAATGGCATAGGCCCAAGTGACATAAACCCGAATCCATATTGGACTTTTGAAGATATTTCAACAAAATTGAAAACCAAGTTGAATAATCTTATGTATGTAAAAGCCGATACAAAAGTTATTGATGGTTGCGAATATTTTAAATATAATAATATTGAAGCTTATATAGATCCCACTTTGGAAAACTTCCTTTCACTTGTTGAAGATGGTGCTATATATGTGGACTTTGATGCAAGAACAGGACATAATCACGGAACCAAATTCAGAATTAGGCCTATAAGGAAAACCGACTTGTATCAAGGTCATATAGTTGTATAAAATTATTAAAGGCGTACATTGTAAAAATACATTGCACGCCTTTGTTATTATTTTGTTGAGAGCGTAAAATCAAGAATATACTCAAACGTAGTACCCATAGTAATATAACTACTTGGCCAACCAAATATTCCTATTCGATTTACGAGATTCCGGCGGTCCCATATTATAGTGTTCCGGAATTCATATCCGGCTTTTTTTAAAGCATTAATGATATTAATATGTAACGGTACTCGTTTTCCATCTATCCAAGCATCGGTTATATTTATTATGATGTGCGCTTTATCTTGAAAAATAGGTTTCATTGCTAAATATATCTCATATATAGCATTTTCAAAATCGTCCGCATCACGTGTGCCAAGGTCACGTGAATCTTGGCTATATTGTTCTATTTTGCCAAATTGCTCATTATACCTTAAGTCACCCCGTCTGCTTTTGTTTTTTCTTTGCCTATTGAGAATATTAGCATACGGTGGCGATGTGAATGATAACTTTACCGTATTGGGAGCAATATAATTTGAAATATCTCGTGCATCAGTACAAACAGCAATCTGCTTACTTCTATTTGAAACTTCAGATGCTACTCTTGAATTTGCAAGGTTAACATATTCCTGTTTAAGGTCAAAGCCAACGGCATTACGCTCCAAGTCATGTGCAGCAACAAGTGTCGTTCCAGACCCGACAAACGGGTCTATAACCAATTCGCCCTTGTGTGAAAACTGTTCTATAACACGTTTTGCCATTGAAATTGGAAAAACAGCAGGATGAATGTTTTTATCACGAACATCACGGGGCTCATACATAAATTCCCAAACACCTATTTGGTTTTTCATCCAATTACGAGCCTCTATGCAAGATAGATATCCCTTATGGCAATCACAAAGCCTACTATTTTCTATTTGAATAAAATCACTCACTAATCCTGCCTCCCGATTCTGAGTATCTTCTCTGTGCGAAGTCAAAAAAATCTTGATTAATTTCAAACCCCACACAGTTCCTTTTAAGTCTGTCACATACTATCCAAGTTGTTCCCGTTCCTAAAAACGGGTCAAAAACGATGCCGTCTTCAGGACTTCCGCAAGATACGATTTGTTCAACCAATTTTTCAGGGAATGTTGCTGTGTGGTCTCCTTGCAAAGGCTGAGTGTTAATAGCCCATACGTCACCCGGATTCTTCTTTTTACCATTGTTACCCATAATTTTCACAGAGTCCAAATCGAAAAAATACTTTTTTGAAGACACAAAATGAAAAACGTGTTCATAGGTATTATTGAAACGGTCTTTCACGCTTGCTGGTATACGATTTGGCTTTTGCCAAATAATATCATCCCTAAGTATCCATCCTCGTTCTTGCATTTCTATCGCAAAGCGAGCAGGTATTAATAACAATTGTTTATTCTGATAGAGTTTTCCGTTCTGCTTTATTTTAGGTTGAAGAGGTTTAGTAGTAAAATACTTCTCTTTTCTTTCTTTCTGATAATGCGTAATGTTTCCATCCGAATCAACATACTTATTCCAAGCACCTGCTCCTGAGCCAAAAAACGTATCACCTATATTAATAAATACGTTTGCTGACTGTTTTAAATACGGTTTCAATTCATCAAAAAAATCAGCCAAACGAGAAACATATAATTCAGGAGTGTCTTCTGTTCCAATTTCACCTTCACCATTATATACACGCTTTGCCCAGTAAGGAGGCGAAGTAACAAGGAGGTCAATGGAGTCCTTTTTTACGCTTTTTATCAACTCGAGCGTATCTCCACATTTTATAATGTGTTTCACTTTCTATTCGCCTCCGTATCATCAGATTTTTTAAGAATTAATTCTCTGTTTTCATTATCATAGTAAATTGAAAACCTTGTAACGCCTCGTTCCGCATTCATATTTGCTAAAATTGCCTTAGGAAGACGAATTCGCATATCTTGCTGTAAAATATAGGTGTCAAGATATATACAATTGTTATTCATAATATACCTCCGAGTTTGATTTTAGTCTAATTATACACTAGTTTTAGGCTGATGTCAAGTAGTTTTGCTGTTTTTGTCTTATGTAAAACAATTATCTTGACTTTTCAAACATTGTATGGCATATTGTCACGCTACAAGGAGGTGGGCACTATGCTACGAATACAAAAATCAATAAAATTTACAAAAACGATTGTGATGCCGATAATATATTCGGTGTTTTGGTCGTTTTGTTATATGGGAGGGAAACTGAATGAGAAACTTGCTTAAGGATTTTTGGCACGGAAATATTACGCCACCCAGAGGTGGATGAACTATTACGGCATGCGGACAAGACGAATTATGCGCATACCGGGACTGTAAAGGACGCAAACGAGATAAAAAAATATCTCCTCTGTCGAAACCGCATGATGGCAGACTCCTGTTACTACTGCATTTCGTACTTTTCCGGCGCGCGCGGCGGCACGAATTACACGGTATCGTACGCGAAAAACGCCGGCTGCGAGATAATAAATCTTTATTACGACACAGAATTCACAAAGTAAAAAAGCTCCGCTTTTGCGGAGCTTTTTTATTTCTTTTTTATGACAGTATTGCTCTGTCGTTTGCAAATTCGTCGCCGCTCACCTTATTGAACATTTCAAGAAGGTCCTCCACGGTAAGATTCATTTTTTCCTC
>JAEEHZ010000245.1 GCA_016281115.1 Clostridiaceae bacterium
ACAAATTCTGAGAGCATTTGCGCATATGGATTTAAATCTTGATATAAAAAAAAGCTGCTGTTTTTCGGGACACCGAAAAATAGAGCCAAAAAAAGAACTTGATATAAGAACTTGTTTGTTGAACCTTATAATGGACCTTGCCGAGGAAGGGTATAAGTATTATTATTGCGGTTGCGCGGTGGGCTTTGATTTGATGTGTGCCGAAACGGTCATATCGCTTAAAAGTGAATATCCCATAAAGCTTGTTGCGGTAATCCCGTGTGATAACCAAAGCAAAAAATGGTCGGAAAATGACAGGAAAATATACGACAAGGTGTTAAAATCTGCTGATTATGTGATTCAAACGGGAAAAGAACCGACAGCCGAAAACATGCGAAAAAGAAACCGCTATTTGGTTGATAACACGAGTTTTTGCATTGCTTACTGCAAACAGCTTCGCACCGGAACTGCATATACTCTTAGATATGCAAAAAGGAACAACAAAAAGATCATAAATGTCTACAACATAATTGAATATTACAGGCTGCAGGAAAGCTTGTTTTAAAAAAGGGGATGCCTCACTGATAAAAAGTGAGACACCCCTTTTATATAAATGTTGAATTATTTAATTTTAAGACTTATGTCAAAGGCTTTAACAGAGTGAGTGAGAGCGCCGACAGATATAATATCAACTCCTGTTTCGGCAACCGCCCTCAGTGTATTGAGCGTTATTCCGCCCGAAGCCTCCAATACTGCTTTGCCGTTGTTAATTTTAACAGCTTCTTTCATAGTGTCACAGTCCATATTGTCAAGCATAATAATGTCGCAGTTAGCATTGAGTGCTTCTTTAAGCTCATCAAGCGTGCGTACCTCAACCTCAATTTTGACCATATGACCTATTTTTTCTCTGAGCTTATTTACTGCAGCCGTTATTCCTCCGGAAGCGTCAATATGGTTGTCTTTGAGCATGGCAGCGTCGCTTAAATTAAAGCGGTGATTCTTACTTCCGCCGCAAACAACAGCGTATTTCTGCAAAGGTCTTAATCCCGGGAGCGTTTTTCTTGTATCTACAATACAGGCTTTTGTGCCTTCCGTGATTTTTGAATACTGCGCGGATGCCGTGGCTATTCCGCTCATATGCTGTAATATATTAAGTGCCGTGCGCTCGCCTTTAAGTATTGCGCGTGTTTTTCCGCTTATGGTTGCGATTATATCGCCTTTGTGTACCACTTGACCGTCGTTTATAAGCTTTTCTGCTTTTATATTAGGCTGCAAAAGCTCAAACACACGCAGGCAAACATCAATACCGCAAAGGACACCATCCGCTTTAGCTATAAACCGCGCTGTGTTTTCGGCATTTTCATCAATGAGGTAATCCGTTGTTACATCAATATAATTTATGTCTTCAAGCAAAGCTCTTTTAATAAGATCGTCTATGTAAAAAGGATTAAGCATCGTTCTTTTCCACACTTTCTTTTAGTACTGTTAATGCAACCATAGCAAGGCTTTTTGCCTCCAATAAATCACGCGACGGTTTATAACAATTCTGATTCAGTATATCAAATATTTCTTTCACACGTTCAAGCGCCTGTTTTTCAAGCTCCGGTTCAGGAATAACAAAACAAACATTTTGCATAATTGAACGTATCTCTGTGCGCAAACCTTTGGGAATGTCTTTGTCTCCCGTGTGAGGGAGAGGGGGCAAGTTTTCTATCTTCTCACCCTTTGTTTTTCCAAGCCGTTTTATGATATCGTCTGCTCCGCGCCTAGAAAAAACAAGAGCTTCAAGCAAAGAATTGCTCGCGAGACGGTTTGCGCCGTGTACGCCGCTGTGAGAGCACTCGCCTGCTGCATAAAGCCTGTCAACGGTAGTTTTGGCGTTAAGGTCGATATCTATACCGCCCATAAGGTAATGCTGACAGGGAAAAACAGGTATTTTATCCTTTGTGATATCAATTCCTTCTTCAAGGCACTTGTTGTAAATCATTGGAAATCTGTTCTTTAAGAAATCCGAAGGCTTATTTGTGATGTCAAGGTAAAAATGCTCGTTTCCTCTGAGCTTACTTTCTCTTATAATTGCATTGGATACAACATCACGGGGCGCAAGATCGCCGCGCTCGTCATATTTTTTGGTAAATGTTTCGTTATTACAGTTGAGCAAAATCGCACCTTCACCGCGCACGGACTCACTTATCAAAAAGCGCTCACGATTTTCTTCGGCGGCAAATGCGGTGGGATGAAACTGTATATAACTCAAATTCTTTATTTTTGCGCCTAAAGCTGCCGCCAGCATTATGCCGTCACCTGTTGCAATAGCCGAATTAGTTGTATATTTATATACACGTCCTATTCCGCCGGTGCACAGCATACAGTAATGGGCTGTTGTATATTTTTGTTCGTTGCCGCACAGCATTCCGAGCAAAAATCCGTTGTTTGCGTTCAGAATGGTATATACCGCAGTATTTTCAGCTATATCAATATTTCGGTGCTTTTTAACCTCCGCTATCAGTGCGTCCACTACGGCCTTTCCCGTGCTGTCTTTGTGATAAACAATACGGTTTCTTGAGTGACCGGCTTCTAAAGTTTTTGCAAGTGTGCCGTCGGGTGCTGTATCGAAATCGACGCCGTAATCCTTTAGCTTTAAAACATCCGAAGGACCTTCTGTTACAAGGACATTCACTGCCTCTTTGTCATTTTCATTTTTGCCTGCAACGAGGGTGTCGTTAAAATGCAGTTTATAATCGTCGTTTTCTTTGTCGAGCACGCAGGCGATACCGCCTTGTGCAAGGGAACTGTTGGAAAGCTCCAATTCCCGTTTACTGATAAGCAAGACGCTGATGTCTTTATCCGCAAAGCGCATAGCGGCATAAAGCCCCGCTACTCCCGTGCCGACTATTACAACGTCATATTCCGCTTTCAAATAAATTACCTTCTTTTTATTAATCTTGATTCATACCGCAGCATTTCTTGTATTTTTTGCCGCTTCCGCAGGGGCAGGGGTCGTTTCTGCCGACTTTTTGAGAAGCCTTTTTGATAACGGTCTTGTTTGCAGGCTGTGAACCGTCAGATCCGCTTGCAAACGTGGGCTTTGCAACCTGTTCACGCTTGATGAAGTTTTCTACATTGAGCTTTGGCTGAGGCTTTGGCATCTGACCGGGCAGTATAACCTGGTGTGCCGCTGCTGCCTGCTTTGCGCGTTCTTCTTGGATACGCATGATCTCTTTTTGTTGTTCCAGGCGTTCAAACACGCGCTGAGGATTCGCAAGGATAAGCTTAACGGTATTCTCTTTAATTACCTCGATCATTTCGTCAAACATATCGGAGCCGTCGTTCCTGTATTCAACAACTGGGTCTCTCTGCGCAAACGCACGCAGACGTATGCCTTGTTTCAGGTTTTCCATATTGTCTATATGGTCCATCCAGTTTGTATCAACGGTTTTAAGCAAATATACTCTTTCAAGCTCACGCATAAGCTCAGAGGGTACCTTCGCTTCGTTTTCATCGTAGATATCGTCGGCCTTTTTCTGGAGAAGGTCTACTATATCCTCACGCTCATATTTTTCAAACTCTTCATAAGATTTCGGTAATTCGTCTCGGCTTTTTAACAGCCAACCCATACAATACTCGGCGAGGGCGTCCATATTCCATGAGTCTTTCATATCGTCGTCGGGTAGGTAGAGCATAACCGCGTTTTCTATTACGGAGCTTACCATCTTTTTGATGGTTTCTCTTAAGTCTTCACCGTTGAGGACCTGATCACGCTGAGTATAAATGATCTCTCTTTGTCGGTTCATAACATCGTCGTATTGAAGAACGTTTTTACGTATCTCAAAGTTTCTGCCTTCAACCTTCTTCTGAGAATTCTCTATTTGATTTGACACGATCTTGTTTTCGATAGGCATATCATCGTCAACGTTAAGAGCGTTCATCATATTTTGTATACGCTCACCGCCGAAAAGACGCATCAAATCATCTTCAAGCGAAAGATAGAAACGGCTTTCACCAACGTCGCCCTGTCTGCCCGAACGTCCTCTCAACTGGTTGTCTATACGGCGTGATTCGTGACGCTCCGTGCCCATTATGAACAAACCGCCTGCCGCTTTTACTTCGTCGGCTTCCGCCTGAATATGCTCTTTGTATTTTGCATAGAGGTCAGCGTAGGTTTTACGGGCATCTATTATTTCGCTGTCATTAGTTTCGGCATAGCCTGTCGCTTCAACGATAAGTTCTTCGGGTATCTGCATACGGCGCATTTCCGATTTTGCCATAAATTCAGCGTTACCGCCGAGAATAATATCTGTACCACGGCCTGCCATATTGGTAGCAATGGTCACAGCGCCCTTTTTACCTGCCTGAGCAACAATTTCAGCTTCTTTTTCGTGATGTTTTGCGTTGAGCACATTATGAGCTATGCCGCGCCTTTTAAGAAGCTTGCTTAAAACTTCGGATTTTTCTATTGAAATTGTACCTACAAGAACAGGTTGACCTTTTTCGTGACACTTTTCAATATCATTCATAATGGCGTTGAATTTTGCCGCTTCTGTTTTGTATATAACATCGTGGTGGTCTGTTCTCATAATAGGCTTATTTGTGGGGATCTCAACAACGTCAAGCTTGTATATTTCTCTGAATTCGCCTTCTTCGGTCATAGCAGTACCTGTCATACCCGAAAGCTTAGTATATAAGCGGAAATAATTTTGAAATGTTATTGTAGCCAAAGTTTTGCTTTCGCTTTCAACAGTAACGCCTTCTTTGGCTTCTATTGCCTGGTGTAAGCCCTCATTGTAGCGTCTTCCGTACATAAGACGGCCCGTAAATTCGTCAACAATTATAACGCCGTCGTCGTTCACTACGTAATCTATATCGCGCTTCATAACGCCGTTTGCCTTGATAGCCTGGTTGATGTGATGCTGGAGGGTAAGGTTATCCATATCGGTTAGGTTTTCAACACCGAAATATTCCTCGGCTGCCTTTACGCCCACAGGGGTAAGTGTAGCGGTTTTTGCTTTTTCGTCAACAACGTAGCCTATATTATGTTCTTTATAGTATTCGTCTTTGTCCTCTTTGGCGTCAATTTCTTTAAATACTTCTCTTTTTAATGTGCGTGCAAATGAGTTCGCTCTTTCATATAAATCGCTTGATTTATCGCCACGCCCCGAAATGATAAGCGGTGTTCTCGCTTCATCAATAAGTATAGAGTCCACCTCGTCCACAATACCGAAATTGTGTCCGCGCTGAACCTTCTGATTTTTATAAACCACCATATTATCTCTCAGGTAGTCAAATCCCATTTCGTTGTTCGTGCCGTAGGTTATATCGGCGTCATACGCCTTCTTACGCGCGTCGTTATCAAGGTCGTGTACGATAAGTCCTACGCTCAGTCCCAGATATCTGTACAGCTTGCCCATCCACTCAGAGTCACGCTTTGCAAGATAGTCATTGACGGTAACTATATGCACGCCTTTTCCCGTTAAAGCGTTGAGATACGCAGGCAAGGTAGCAACAAGTGTTTTACCTTCACCTGTTTTCATTTCGCTTATTCTGCCCTGGTGCAAAACAATACCGCCTATAATCTGAACGGGGAAGTGTTTCATTCCCAAAACACGCCATGCTCCCTCACGGCAAGTAGCAAATGCCTCGGGTAATATATCGTCAAGAGTTTCTCCGCTTGCAAGTCTCTCTTTTAAAATCCTTGTTTGGTCTTTTAATTCGCTTTCGCTCATTGCGGCGTATTTTTCCTCAAGAGCCAAAACCTTGTCGCAGATAGGTTTTATCCTTTTAAGCTCTTTTTTACTGTAGTCGCCGAATAATGCCTTTAAAATTCCCACTGTATATCAAATCCTTTCAGTTGCATAAAATTAAAATCCTTTGCCTATGGCTATCGGGGCGGTATATGAAGTTTCGGCTCCGTCAATATAATAGCACAGGCAGATCTCTACGCTGTGTTTTGTGGTGTCAATATAAGGAACGCCGTTATTTCCGGGGCTTGGAATCGTTACCTCTAAGACATCTTTGAACAGATCATATATTTTTGATATTTTATCGTTTTTCTTAAGTGACGCAATGCCGTTTCCTGCTTTGCCCATTGCCAGAACAGATATCTTGTCAACATATTTGCCGTCTTTTTTTTGGTCAAATTTTATATATTTACGGTCGATCAAAATTGGTTCGCTCCACTCAGAGCCGTCAATGCGGATTTTTACCGCAAAATCAATGTCATCGGTGCTGATAGTACCGCCTGAGCTTTTAGTTGCTGTGTCCAGCTGAGAGCTGCGCTCTGCAATAAGGCGCAGATCGCTTACATAAATATTTTCGGGTTCTGTTTTAATATATGAGTTGTTAAAGCTCAAATTCTGCGGTGTGCCGTATGTGCTGTTTTCGTCGGTTATTTGAATGGGGGAGCGGGCAACAACGCCGTCGTCGCTTGCAAGACGCAACTCACAT
>JAEEHZ010000246.1 GCA_016281115.1 Clostridiaceae bacterium
CAAACACCGTAAGCGGTTATGTGGGTCTTACGGCAAACGGCATTACAAAAGACAGCCTGTTTAAAAAGGTCAAGCAAAACGCCGACACGGTAGAGTATTACGATATACCTGTCGATTATACGGTTAAGGCGATCGACAGCAAAGGCGAAGAATTTGTTGCCGATCTGTATTATCCTGCACCCACATCGGAATACGCGTACGCCGTATTTCTGTTTGGCGGCGAATACCCCGTTATGACGATAAAAGCAAAAAATCCTCCCCAGCGCGGAAGAAATCTGCTTATTATAAAAGACAACAGCGCAAATGCGATAATTCCTTATCTTACCTGCAATTTTGACGAGATCACGGTAATAGATTACCGGTATTTCAGCTCCGATCTAAATGATGTGATCAAAAACAAGGGAATAGGCGAGGTCTTGTTTCTCAACGGAATTATGGATGCAAACACCGAGATAAGAAACAACAGTATTAAGGCCTTGCTGAACTGAGGGAGACAGGAAATGATTGGGTTTAAAGCCACAGTTGAGATATACGGAAAGTCGACCGACAAAGGCGTATATCTTGCGGATGTAAAATCACGGCTGCCGGGCGCTACCGTTGCCTTTGCGATTTTCAGAAAAGAACCGCAAAGCACCGTAAATAATGTGATAGTAATTGCGCTTGCATACGGCAGTGATAATAAAGTTAAGAGAATTATAGTAGCCCCCGAAAAAGACGCCATTATGTATGAGCCCGAAATAAAAGACAGGCTTTCTTCCGTTAAAGGCTTTACATATACAAAGCTTTTGTGTTTGTACGAGAAATCGTGCGGTGCGGTTGTATTTAACCGGTTGCACAAGGTGCCGAAGGTACTGCTTGTAAAGAACAAAAACGGCAGATATTGGAGCTTTCCGAAAGGGCACGTGGAATACGGTGAAACAGAGCTTGAAACAGCCACACGCGAAATAAAAGAAGAGACCGGGCTGAACGTAAGCAGTGTTGACGGATTCAGAGAGGTAAGCACATATTGCCCCTTTGGCAGGATAAGAAAGAGAGTTGTGTTCTTTTTGGCGGAGGCTTATACCGATAAGGTGACCATTCAGGAGGAAGAAATTGACCTTTCGGTGTGGGTGAGCTTTAAAGAAGCAAAAAATATGTGTTGTTACGACAACGACAAAAAGGTCTTGGCAAAAGCCGAGAGATTAGTAAGATATATGTGAGGAAAACAAGATGACTGAGCAAACCGAAAGAAAGAAAAGAGTATTCAGCGCGGTACAGCCGAGCGGAGGAGTTACACTGGGCAATTATTTGGGAGCGTTAAAAAACTGGGTGAAAATGCAGGACGAATTCGATTGTATTTACGCTCTCGCAGACCTGCATACAATAACCGTAAGGCAAGAGCCTGCAAAAATGCGCTCAAACATTTTAGACGCTTACGCGTTGTTTCTCGCCTGCGGAGTAAACCCCGAAAAAAGCCCGTTTTTTATACAAAGCCATGTAAATACACACGCACAGCTGGCGTGGATACTCAACTGCTACACGCAGTTCGGCGAGCTAAGCAGAATGACCCAGTTTAAGGATAAATCTCAAAAGCACGCAGATAATGTAAACGCAGGACTTTTTACATATCCTGCGCTTATGGCGGCGGATATTTTGCTTTATCAGGCAGATATGGTGCCTGTGGGCGCCGACCAAAGACAGCACCTTGAGATAACAAGAGATGTAGCGCAAAGATTCAACGGAATTTACGGAAACGTATTTAAAATACCCGAGGCTTACGTTCCCAAAACAGCCGCAAGGGTAATGTCTTTGCAGGACCCTCAAAACAAAATGAGCAAGTCTGACACAAATATAAACGGTTGCGTGTATATTCTCGACCCGCCCGAAACAATTATTAAAAAATTCAAAAGAGCCGTTACGGACAGTGACGCCTGCGTGCGCTACGCGGACGGAAAAGACGGTATAAATAATTTGATGGGAATATACAGCAGTATAACGGGCAAAAGCTTTGCAGATATCGAAAGCGAGTTTGCGGGCAAGGGCTACGGCGACTTTAAGCAAGCTGTGGGTGAGGCAGTCGCAGAGGAGCTGCGCCCCATTCAGCAAAGATATAAGGAAATAAGAGACGATAAACAGTATCTTGAAGCTTGCTACAAAAGGTCTGCCGAATTTGCTCAAAGCATCTCTCAAAGGACGCTTGACAAGGCGATGAAGAAAATAGGATTTATTTTAAAATAAAAAGCTTATTTAATTGCAAATTCAATTATGAAAACGCCGTGAAATCGCTTGACTTTAAAAAATAATTGTTATAGTATGGTATCAGAGAGGTTGACTGTAACCTTTTGATACCATATTTTTTACAGGAGGGCTTTGTTATGAAAAAATATATCGGAAAAATAGCCTCAACCGCAACCGCATTGGTGCTTGCACTTTGTATTTGTGTGGCAATGCCGTGCGCTTCGGCTTTTGCTGCGCAGGAAGTAACGGAAAAAACAGACTCTCAAATAATCAAAGCTGATAAAGACGACTGGGGCGATATTTTAGACAGTTTTGATTCCGAAATGGTAAAAAATCTTTTGAAAATCGACTGGTGGGTATTTTTTGATAAGGAATATGACTGGGATTCTTTATTTGACGGAAGCAAGTCTTTCGGAGAGATGGTTGAGACAAAAGAATGGGACGCTTTGGTAAAAACGGTAACCGAAGTTTTGGGATGCACGGTGCTCACCGAAACTCAGAAAAATCAACTTGAGAAAATTGCAGAGAACAAGTTTTATTACACATCGATACAAAATATCATAGAACAACTCGGCAAAGCCGCAGACGGCGATTATACGCAGTTCTTTGATATTATTGGCGGCGACTACTCAGGACTTCTGGGACTGTCCGACAGAAATTTAACATCTATTATAAGAAGTCTTTTGAGTTCGGACGATCTGTTAGGCGATTGCTTAAACGGTGACTATGCCATTTTCTCAAACATAATCGGCGGAGATTATTCTTATATAACCGATCTTTTAAACGGTGATTACGGTTGGATAAAAGATTTGATAGACGGCGAAAGTGTAGATTTTGAAGCTCTGTTTAGCGCCCTTGACAAAGAGGAAATAAAAGACCTCATCTCGCAGGCAATAACGGTTGATGACAAAAATGTGCTTGAATTTACAGAAGAGTATTATGACCAAATAAAAGCCCTGTTAGGTGAAGATTATTCGTTTATTACCGAGATAAAAGACGGAAAATACGATCATTTGCTTGAGCTTATCAGAAAGCTCAGTGAGATCGTGGGCTTTGAATATAATGAGGATTTGGGCGATGTTTTGGGGCAGCTTACAGCTCTTGACGACAAAGGCATAAACAACCTTGTAAGAACATTTGAGATAATGCTTTACGAAGCGCTCCCCGAAGAATATCAGCAAATTATGAAGGGTGCAGGAGAAATTCAAATTAAGCTTGATGAAATAACTTCCGACATAGGCGACCTTAAAGATATCATAATCGGAATCATCGGCGATTTGGACAACGACAATAAGGTGTCTATGACAGACGTAGTTCTTGCTCAAAGAAACATAGCAAATATCCACATCTTAGAGGAAACACAACTGAAAGCCGCCGATGTAGACGGCGACGGAAGTGTTACAATGAGCGATGTTGTTATGATGCAAAGAATTGCCGCAAAAATCTGAATTGTTATTTAAAATTGAATAATACTATCGGTGGGGTCTGTCAATGTTTGACAGACCCCGTTTTTGCGGGACAAACCCTGTTCGTTCGAGAATAGCCTTCTCTTTTGAGGAGAAGGTGGTATGCGACAATGCTTAAAATAAAAATGTTGACTATTAAAATACGCAATGTTATAATATCTGGGATTAAACGGGGAATTATTACCTGTAACAAAGAGGTGATCATATGGCGCTGTCTGCAATAGAAAAATTGAGAGAAGCCGAGCTTGAGTCCGACTGCAAAATAAAAGAGGCAGAGGCTCAGGCGCAAAAGCTTATCGAGCTTGCAAAGGCAGAAGCGAACAGTATTATCGAAAACGCTGAAAACAGCGCGTCCGCAAAAGCGGAAAAAGCGGAATACTCTGCGCGTTGCCGCTCTCAGGAGGATTTTGATCTTTACAGCAAAGAGACAGACGAGATAATTTTTGCGCTGAGATCAAAAGCAGAAAAAGAAGAAGAAAATGTAATAAAGTCGGTAATAGAAAAATTGATATAAACAGGCAGATAATTGCTTTTGGGAGGTGATTACCTTATGGCGATAGTTCAGATGTGTAAGATCTCGGTCTACGCACTGAAAAAACACAGAAAAGCAATACTGGAGTTTCTGCAGCGCGAGGGCACGGTTGAAATTATCAATTCACCGTCAAACGATGTTTTTGAAATAGAGGATCTCTCTTCTCAGCAGGCTCAATTTCTGAAATTCTCATCGGTTGCGTCTCAGGCGTGGCAGACAATAAACAAATACTGTAAAGAGGATAAAGCCTTTTTGGAGTCCTTTAACGGAAGAAAAAATATCTCGTCGGAAAACTACTACACATTTGTAGATAACAAAGACGAAATAATGAGCGTGGCGGCAGAGGTAAACGCTGCGGAAAAAAGGCAAGCGGAGCTTAAGGCTGAGATAATAAAGATTGAAAACCGCCGTGACGCCCTGAGACCGTGGCTTGATCTTGATGTGCCGATGAGGTTTAAGGGAACAGGCTCAACAAGGGCTTTTATAGGGCTGTTTCAGGAGCAGATAAGCCGAGAATCTTTGCTTGAAGAATTAGCAAAAAAAGCCCCCGATATTGTATTTGATATAGAGATAATATCGAGCTCGTCAGAGCAGACCTGTGTTTTCATATTGTGTAATAAAAAATACGCCGAGCAGGCGGAGACGGCTCTCAGAGCGCTGGGATTTGCTTATCCGCAAACGCCGTCTAAGCAAACGCCGAGAGAAAGCGAAGCGATCCTGCAAAAGAGAATAGAAGAGTACCGCGCGAAGATGGCGGACTGTGTTTATACGATCGAGAAAAATGTAGGTATGCGCCACGCATTTAAGTTTATGGAAGACTACTTTGTTATGCGTGCCGATAAATACGAGATGATAAAGCGGCTTTCAAACTCCCACAGATGCTTTGTCCTTACAGGATATGCACCAAAAAAAGACGCAGAAAAGCTTGAAAGCAAAATTACAAAGCGTTTCGGCGCTTATGTAGAGCTTGAAGACCCCGGCAGCGCAAAGGATGTTCCCACGGTGCTGCACAATAACGCTATATCACGCCCGGTTGAAGGTGTTATATCAACATACAGTATGCCACAGCGAAACGAGCCCGACCCCACATTCATAATGTCGATATTCTATTATATCTTGTTCGGGATAATGTTTTCCGACGCGGGTTACGGTCTTGTTATGACGCTTGCGTGCTTTACAGCCCTTAAAAAATTTAAGGGAATGGAAAGCGGACTTAAACGAAGTGTGAAAATGTTTATGTATTGCGGAATATCCACTATGTTCTGGGGGATAATGTTCGGAAGCTTTTTCGGCGACGCAATCTCAGTTATTTCCGAGACGTTTTTCAACCACAAGATAGTTATAGACGCTTTATGGTTCAATCCCGTTACGAATCCGATGCGTATGCTGATGTTCTCTTTTGCACTGGGAATAGTACATCTGTTTTCGGGACTGGGGATACTCGCCTATAAGCACATAAAAAGCGGTCACGCGATTTATGCGGTATATGACACGCTAAGTTGGTATTTCATTGTGGGAGGCGCGGTTCTCTATCTGCTGTCGCAGGATATGATGGCAGGAATTACGGGTATAAAGCTTCCGCAGACAGTGGGTAACATCGGCGGAATACTTGCGATAATCGGCGCTGTTATAGTACTGATATTCGCCGGACGAGAATCCGTCAACCCAGTAAAGCGTATTTTAAAAGGCGCGTACGGATTATACGGTATAACAGGCTATTTGAGTGATATTTTGTCTTACAGCAGACTGCTTGCCTTGGGGCTTGCCACGGGCGTTATCGGTCAGGTTTTCAATCAGATAGCGGCAATTGGCGGCAGCGGATTTGTCGGCACGATACTCTTTATAGTGGTATTTGTTGTCGGGCACACGCTTAATATAGGAATAAATGCGCTTGGCGCGTATGTTCACACAAACCGTTTACAGTTTGTTGAATTCTTTAATAAATTTTATGAGGGCGACGGAAAACCGTTTGAACCGTTTGCCGTTAAAACAAAATATTATAACATTAAGGAGGAATTTTAAATGTTATCAGCATTAGTATCAAATTCAGGTTTAATTTTAGCACTTTTGGGTGCGGCTTTGGCTACCACCCTCGCAGGTATAGGCTCCGCAATAGCGGTTGGTAAGGCAGGTATTGCCGCGGCAGGCGTTTTGACAGAGGATCCGAGCAAATTCGGTAAGGTTCTTATTTTCCAGCTGCTTCCTGCAACACAGGGTATTTACGGCTTGCTTATAGGCTTCCTTATCATATCTAACGTCGGCTTGCTCGGCGAGGCAAAAGAAGTTTCCGTTGTTCAGGGATTGCTTTATTTCTGTGCGGCTATGCCTATCGCTTTCGGCGGACTTATTTCCGCTATTTATCAGGGCAAATGCTCAATAGCAGGTATAGCAACAGTTAATAAAAAGCCCGACCAGATGGGTAAAGCCATACTTTTGCCCGCAATGGTAGAAACATATGCTATTTTGGCACTTTTGATATCTATGCTTGCAGTATTCGGTATTCCCAACGTAACTATTTAAACTAACGGAGATGAAGGACTATGACAGGTCTTGACAAAATAATTGAAGAGATAAAAAGCGATGCACAGTCCCGTTGCGATGAGATATCCGAAGATGCAAAGCTCAGGCGTGATGAAATTATCGCCGCCGCAGAAGCGCAGGCTGATGAAATAATAAAGCAGGGCGAGTCTCAGGCAGAAAAACAAGGCGTATTTATTGAAGAGCGCGGAAACTCCGCAAAAGAGCTTGACAGAAGAAAAAGACTTTTAAGTGCAAAGCAGGAGATAATTTCCTCTGTGCTCGACAAAGTTTTAGACAAGCTCAAAAACCTGCCCGACGATAAATATTTTGACGTTATATATAAGCTTATAGAGAAAAATATGACGGGCGGCATCGGACAGATAGCTTTGAGCAAGAAAGATATTGCCCGTCTGCCTAAGGATTTTAACGAAAAGCTTTCCCAAATATCGTCCTCAAAGCTTACATTAAGTAATGAAACGCGCAAAATCGACGGCGGCTTTGTTTTGATTTACGGCGGAATAGAAGAAAACTGTTCATTTAAGGCGATGATAGACAGCCGCGGCGAAGAAATGAGAGATTTTATCAAAGATAAGCTTTTTTAAAGAGGTGAAAATCTCATATGGCAAAAGAATATATATACGCTGTGTCGAGAATACACGCTAAAGAGCAAAGCCTGCTTACAATGTCGGACTTAAACGGTCTTATTATGTGTCCCGATTATGAAAGCTGTGTAAATATGCTCAAAGATAAGGGCTACGGCGGCGAAAACGACGGCACAAACAGCGAGCTTATGTTAAGATCGGAAAGCGAGAAAACGGCAGAGCTGTTAAACGAGCTTTTGGGCGACGAAAAAGGCGCGCTTGATATATTTAAATACAAGGCTGATTTTCATAACCTGAAGCTTGCAATAAAATCGGCTATAACCCTGTCTGCGCCTGATGAATATATAATGCGGGGCGGAAAAACAGAGCCGCAAAGCATTATAAAAAGCGTTGCTGAGAAAAGATTTGAGCTTTTGCCGTGTTATTTGCATGATGTATGCGAAAAAGCGTTTTCCACACTTCTTGAAACGGGCAGAGGACAGCTTTGCGACATAATTATAGACAAAGCGTATTTGGAGTTTATATATAAGCAGGCGTTATTGTCTGACAGCAAAGCGATAAG
>JAEEHZ010000022.1 GCA_016281115.1 Clostridiaceae bacterium
AAAGGGGGAAACATCCGACGGGTTTCCCCCTTTGGTGTCCTTTGCCTACTTTCTCACATGGGAAAGTAGGTGCCTGCCCGGCATTAGGGCAAAACTGAGGGTTAAGATAATCTCTTGTTTACACCTTCCGCTAAAGGTAAGAACAATAAAAAGAGACTCCGCAAGTGCAGGCGTTTTACCTGACATCCGCAGAGCCGCCTTTCCATTACAAATTATTTCATGTTTTCTACGATTTCTTTAGTATCTCTTGCAATAACAAGCTCTTCGTTTGTGGGAATAACAAACACTCTTATTTTTGAATCGGGTGTTGATATTTCGTCACACTTGCCTCTTATTGCGGCTTCGTTTCTCTTGTCGTCAATTTTAACGCCGAAGCAGGCCAGATAATCACAAATCGCTTTTCTGTGCGAGGGCTGATTCTCACCCAGACCTGCTGTGAACAAAATAGCGTCACAGCCGCCGAGCGCTACATAATATCCGCCGATAAATTTGGCTATCTGATATCTCAGCATATCGTGCGCGAGCTGAGCTCTCTTGTTGCCCTCAAGAGCCGCTTTTGTAACGTCTCTGTCGTCGCTGCTAACGCCCGAAATACCCAGCAAGCCCGATTTCTTGTTGAGCATCTGGCTCATTTCGTCAGGAGAAATATTATCAATCTGCGCCATATATGTTACAACCGAGGGGTCAAGTGTTCCCGAGCGGCTGCCCATCATAAAGCCGTCAAGGGGGGTTAAACCCATACTTGTGTCTATAACTTTACCGTCTTTTATGGCAGTTATTGAAGAACCGTTGCCTAAGTGACAACTGATAAGCTTGATATCCTTTAAATCTTTGCCCATAAGCTCGGCGCACTTTGCGCTTACATATCTGTGAGATGTGCCGTGGAAGCCGTAACGTCTTATCTTGTTTTCTTCATAATATTTATAAGGAACGGCGTACATATAAGCCTTCGGCGGCATTGTTGCGTGAAATCCCGTATCGAATACAACCACCTCGGGTATATCTTTGCCGAAAGCCTCCTGTGCGGCGTTTATAGCCTGCAAGTGGCCCTTATTGTGCAACGGTGCGAGCGGGATAAGGGACGCTATTCCCTCTTTTACCTTTTCGTCAACGAGTACGGAACGGTCAAATATCGCGCCGCCCTGAACTATACGGTGGCCAACTGCGCTTATTTCGTCAAGACTCTTTATTACACCGACTTTTTCGTCAAGCAACGCTTCTTTTACTCTCGCAAATGCGGCGGCGTGGTCGGGCATATCTACCTTTTCATCCTTTATTTCTCTGCCGTCAGCCGTTTTGTGGCCGAAAAGCCCGTCCATACCTATTCTTTCGCAATTTCCTTTTGCAAGCACAGACTCGTTATCCATATCAATAAGCTGATATTTGAGTGACGAGCTACCGGCGTTTATAACTAATATCTTCATTGTTTTTTGTGCGTTTTGCTTTAAAACGCTCTCCTCTCTTTTGTATTTTAAAAATAATATTGCGTATTTTTGACACATATAATATAATATTACAATAATTGCAAAATTTCAACCGTTATAAATAAATTTTTCTCGAAGGGAAGATGTCTGTGAAAACGGCAGCCGTAATATGTGAATTTAACCCTATGCACACGGGACACAAGCACCTGATAGACAATATGCGCGCCGCAAAAGTAACGCATATTGCAGGCATAATGAGCGGCAATTTTGTCCAGCGCGGAGACTGCGCCGTACTGAACAAGCTAAGGCGTGCCGAATGTGCCGTAAAGAACGGAATAGACCTTGTGGTTGAGCTTCCCATAACAAGTGTACTTTCATCTGCGGAGGGCTTTGCAGAGGGCGGAGTTGAGCTTGCAGGCAGACTCAGATGCTCCGAACTCTGGTTCGGCAGCGAGTGCAACGACATAGACACCCTGCGAAAGCTCATAGAAATACAATCTAACGAAAAAATCAAAAAGCTCGTTTCAGACAGTATTAAAAGCGGTGTTTCAAGTGCGCGCGCTTTGGGCAACGCCGTATCTTATCTTTATGGAAAAGATTTAAGCGATATACTCATCTCCCCTAATAATATTCTGGGGATTGAATACATAAAAGCAATAACACGCCTTGAGTCTTCTATCATTCCAAAAACCGTGAAAAGAGCAGGTGCGGCACACGACAGTAGCATCATATCGGGCAATTACGCGAGCTCGTCATATATTCGCACTGCTGTTATGCAAAACAAACTTTCAGACTGCGAAAACCTACTTGACCGATATACGTACCGCACAATATATGAAGAATCGGAAAAAGGCTACGCCCCTGCCACCGTATTAAACGGAGAGCGTGCTGTTATTGCCGCACTCAGACAGCTTAACATAAACGGATTTGCCGAGTTGCCCGATGTTACCGAAGGCCTTGAAAACAGGCTGTATGAGGCGGTACAAAAATTCGGCACACTTGAAGAGATTATAACATACACAAAAAGTAAGCGATACACTCACGCGCGTATACGCCGAATAATAATGTGTGCATATTTGGGCATTACAAACGAGATAAAAAGCATGAAACCGAAATATATACGTGTGCTGGCATTTAATGACCGAGGCGCCGAAATGCTCCGTGCGATAAGCAAAACAACACCTCTTGTAACCTCGCCTGCAAAAGCTTTGAGAGAGTTCTCGGGCGACAGCCGCTGTTTACTCGATTTAGAGCTTAAGGCCTCGCGCCTGTGGGGGCTTATGACCCCGAGCGTTTATCCCGCCGACAGCGATATGAAAAATTATGTAAGGAAATAATAAAAACAGAGAAATTCAATTTATGAAAGGCAAAGCTATGACAAACGGGCAGTTTTTTGAAAAACTGAATATTCCGCTGAATGAACAGCAACGTAAAGCCGTTATTGCAGATAACGGCTCAGTTTTGGTGCTTGCAGTGCCCGGCAGCGGAAAAACCACCGTTTTGGTGGCGCGTCTCGGTTATTTGATACTTTGCAGGGGTGTTTTGCCCGAAGATATCCTTACCATGACATATACCGTTTCTGCCGCGGGCGATATGCGCGAAAGGTTCAGAAATCTTTTCGGCTCGGAGCTTGCAGACAAAATGGAGTTTCGCACCATTAACGGCGTGTGCGTTAAGATTATTATGTACTTTGAAAAGCTGACGGGCAGAAAAGCTTTTGATCTTATAACCGATGAAAAGACAAGCACCGCCCTGCTTTCAAAGATATACAATGAATGTACCCGTGAATACCCTGACGAACTCTCGATAAAAGAGCTGAAAAAGCTTATTGCGTACTGCAAGAATATGCTTCTTTCAGAAGAAGAAATAAAGGAATTTGACAGATACGATCTTCCTTTTTCAACCATTTACAATAAATATAAGGAAGCTTTGCATGAGCAAAAGCTGATGGACTATGACGATCAGCTCGTTTACGCATACACGATCCTTACAGGATACAAAGAGGTACTTGATCATTTTCAAAACAAATACAAATACATTTGCGTTGACGAAGCACAGGACACCTCTAAGATTCAGCATATGATAACACAAAAGCTTGCCGGAAAACACCAAAACCTGTTTATGGTAGGCGACGAAGACCAGAGTATTTACGGCTTTCGTGCCGCCTATCCCGAAGCTATGCTTGAATTTGAAAACAACTATAAAAACGCCTCTGTTTTACTTATGGAAAAAAACTATCGCTCATGCAGATCCATTGTAGACAGTGCCGATAAATTCATCAAAAATAATAAGCTGAGGCACGATAAAAATATGGTCTCTACCCGTCCGCTCGGCGGTATGATCTGTGAGATCAACATAAAAAGCCCGCGAGAGCAGTACAAATATATTTTCAATTCTGTTAAAGATTCGCCTGAACAAACTGCTGTACTGTACAGAAACAACGAAAGCGCCATACCGCTTATTGATCTGCTCGAAAAAAACGGCGTGCAGTATAATTTGAATAATACAGAAACGGCATTCTTTTCAAATAGGATTGTGCGTGATATCACTAATATAATAAAGTTCTGCTCAGATACTAAAAACGCGGATTTATTTATGCTTGTATACTCAAAAATTAATTTATACGTCAGCAAAGAAATAGCCGAATATGCGTGCTTTTTTGCGAAGATCAACAATTGCTCCATAGTTGAAGCTTTGCTTTGCAACGACAAACTTCCTAAGTTTTGTATCCAAAAAATCAAAAACCTAAAAGCATCTATTCGGCATATCATAACAGGAAAGCCAAAAGACGCTATAAAAATAATATGCGAAGATATGGGTTATGCCGATTACATAAAGCTGAGCCCGATAAAAAGCAAAAAGCTTGAAATATTAAATATGATAGCCGAAGACGAACCCGATATACTTCATTTTTTGGAAAGAATAAATAAGCTTGAGCAAATAATAAAGGCAAAGAAGCCCTGCGGCGCACCGCTTACGCTTTCTACCATCCACTCTGCCAAAGGTCTGGAATACGACAATGTTTATTTGCTTGATATATATGACGGGGTATTCCCGGAAAAAATTTCGGTAAGCAACACAAATGATCTAAAGGAATATGAAGAGGAACGTCGTATATTCTATGTAGGGATAACAAGAGCCAAAAATGCGCTCAACATATTCAGCATCAAGAATAACCCGTCTGTTTTCATTGATGAATTGCTCCAAAGAGACGACCGCCGCAAAAAATCAAAAGGCGGATCAACTTTATCTGTCGGAAATAATAAACCCATACCGACCCAAACATTTGCCGCTTTCTCTGAAAAGCTTGCAACAGATAAAAAAATCAAACACAAAACATTTGGGGAAGGTATAATAAAGGAAAAATCAGGGGATATTATTACCGTGGAGTTTGCAAACGGCAACGTTAAAAAACTGTCGCTGAAGTTTCTCTGCAATAACGATCTTATAACGCTAATCTAAGATTAAAAGTATACAATTCGTAACCTATTTTAGATATCTAATCCATATGAAATAATAAAAAAACGCAAAAAGCTTTACAAACCCCTTGACAAAAGCTTCACCTCATGATAGTATATATCCGTTGCAGGGAAAGCCCTTGCGTTTCATATCGCGGAGTGGAGCAGTTTGGTAGCTCGTCGGGCTCATAACCCGAAGGTCGTAGGTTCAAATCCTACCTCCGCAACCAAAGAATCTCCGATGCCCGTCAGGGTGTCGGAGGTTTTTTCTTGCAGTAAGATTTAGTCTTTGATACCTTTGGGTTATGAGACCGAAGGGCGAATAACACGAAGGGTGAGGCGGTAGTGAATGACAGTCCGGGGGACTGTCAGAGCCGCCGAGCCGACCGCAGCATTTTCTCCGCAGAGAAAATGCAAGACCGTAGGTTCAAATCCTACCTCCGCAACCAAAGAATCTCCGATACCCGTCAGGGTGCCGGAGATTTTTCGTTCACTTTACAATTATGCTCCCGATTCTTAATGCACCAAAATAACCGTCCTGCGTAAGGTCCGCAGAACGGTTTATTTTTATGGTCTTAGATCAATTTTCTTTTACTATCTCTGCGTCGGGAGCGTTTTTCTTTACGCTCTCAATTCCGTTAAGGCAGCTGTTTTTCGTCTTATAGCCCTCGGATGTTGCGATTATCTCTCCGTTTCTTGCTTTCAGGCGGAAGCGATACTCACCCGCCTTGTCAAGATACACTTCAAATTTTGGGTGTTTTACCTGTACTATCTCGTCTACGGTATGATCCTCAACTTCGCCCACGCAACAGTTGCGCACGCTTTGTATACCGTTCATACAGGCTGTCTCAGTCGTGTAAACCTCAGATGTTGCAATTACTTCGCCGTTGCCTGCCTTAAGGTCGAACTTAATGCCGGTTTTGGTCTCTCTTACTACAAATTTTCCCATAACGATACATCCTTTCACAAAATTGCTTGCGTCTTTCATTACAGATTAGACCGCCGCAAGTCGAGTTTACCATATTTTCACAACAGTGTCAACATAATTAAATATTTTTCCACATAATAATG
>JAEEHZ010000247.1 GCA_016281115.1 Clostridiaceae bacterium
ACCCCGAGAACAAAGAGAATTCTCCAGGCGGCTCTTATAAAAGCAAGGCTAATGGGTCAAAAATTTGTCGGCACAGAGCATATACTTCTTGCTCTCACCGACGAAACCGACAGCTATGCGGTAAAATATCTTTCAAATGTCGGTGTTCGTCCCGAGGATATTGTAGATAAATTGAATCCCGAAATGGGTACTTTTGAGGATAAATCTTTTTATTCTTCACCCGAAAGCGCTAAAAACAGTAAATCAAATACAAAAACTCTCGATAATTTCAGCAGAGATCTTACCGCTCTTGCAGGTGTGGGAAAGATTGACCCGGTGATAGGCAGAGCTAAAGAAATAGAGAGAGTAATTCAGATACTTTCAAGACGTACAAAGAATAACCCTGTTCTTATCGGAGAACCCGGTGTAGGCAAAACTGCCATTGCAGAGGGCTTGGCGTTAAAAATAGCATCGGGCGAGGTGCCGGAGTCTGTAAGGGATAAACGAATAGTATCGCTTGATATTACGGGAATGGTTGCAGGCACAAAGTATAGGGGAGACTTTGAGGAGCGTGTTAAAGCCGCTGTTAAAGAGGTAATATCCGCAGGAAATGTTA
Source organism: Clostridiaceae bacterium (assembly GCA_016281115.1). Classification (GTDB taxonomy): domain Bacteria; phylum Bacillota; class Clostridia; order Oscillospirales; family Acutalibacteraceae; genus JAEEHZ01. The sequence goes on from JAEEHZ010000247.1 coordinate 596, forward strand.
TTCTGTTCATAGATGAGATACACAATATAGTAGGCGCAGGTTCATCAGAGGGCTCAGGAGACGCTGCAAACATTCTAAAGCCCGAGCTTGCCAGAGGAGACCTGCAGATAATAGGTGCCACAACTATCGACGAATACCGAAAACATATAGAAAAAGACGCTGCTTTGGAAAGACGTTTTCAGCCTATTATCGTTGGTGAGCCGAGCGAAGAGGAAGCCACAAAGATACTTTTTGGTTTGAGAGACAGATACGAGGCGCACCATAAGGTAAAAATTACCGATGAAGCGATAGAAGCAGCTGTAAAGCTCTCTGCAAGATATATTCAAGACAGGTTTTTGCCTGACAAAGCAATTGACCTTATAGACGAAGCGGCATCACGTGTAAGGCTGAACAGCAACACAGCGCCCGAAAGCATAAAAGAGCTTGAAAATAAGATCAATTTAACAGAGCAGGAAAAAACTACGGCAATCAACAGTCAGAATTTTGAAAGCGCAGCAAAGCTTCGTGATGAGATTAAGGCTCTAAATGAAAAGCTTGAAAACGAAAAACAACAGTGGAAGAATAACAGAGATAATTTCACGGGCGAAGTGAATGTAAACGATATAGCGGACGTTGTCGCTCAGTGGACAGGTATACCTGCATCAAAGCTTACACAGGAAGAAGCGGAAAAACTGCTTAATATGGAAAAAACGCTTCACAACAGAATAGTAGGACAAGACAAAGCAGTAAAGGCTGTGTCAAAGGCAATCAGACGTTCAAGAGTAGGCTTAAAGGATCCGAAAAGACCTGTCGGCTCGTTTATTTTTCTCGGACCCACGGGTGTGGGAAAAACCGAGCTTTGTAAAACTCTTGCCGAGACGCTTTTTGGCTCTGAGAACGCAATGATACGTCTTGATATGTCCGAATATATGGAAAAGCACACAGTATCTAAGCTTGTGGGCTCACCTCCGGGATATGTAGGTTTTGAAGAGGGAGGACAGTTAACGGAAAAGGTGCGCAGAAAGCCGTATTCGGTTATACTGTTTGATGAGATCGAAAAAGCGCATCCCGATGTATTCAATATTCTGCTTCAAATACTTGACGATGGCAGACTTACCGATTCTCAGGGCAGAACTGTAGATTTTAAAAACGCCGTTATAATAATGACTTCCAATGTCGGCGCTCGTATGATAACCGAAAAGCAGCAGTCGTTGGGATTCTCTCAGGGAGACGCTCAGCAAAGCGAGAAAGAATTGTCAGATACGGTAATGGCGGAGCTTAAAAAGGCGTTCAGGCCCGAGTTTCTTAACAGAGTTGACGACATAATCGTATTTAACAAGCTTTCCGAAGATGATATAAAACAAATTGCGATTAAATTGCTTGACGGTCTTAAGAATCGTCTGAAAGAGCTTGGAATAACCGTTGAGTTTACTGATAACGCAATAACTGCAATTTCCAAAAAAGGTTTTGATCCCGTTTACGGTGCAAGACCGCTTAAAAGGGCGATCACAACAGAGATAGAGGACAGGCTGAGCGAGGCTATTCTAGACGGAACAATAGACAAAACAAAGCCCGTAACCTGTGATTTTGAAAATGACGTTATTACTTTCAAGTAAAACAATCTTTACACCACCATAATTTTCCGGGCGTAACGCCTCATTATCCAAAGTGAGACGTTACGCCTTTTAGTGCGATTGAAGACCCGAAAACAAATTGCAAAAAAACATGAGACTTTTTTTGATCTCATCCGTTTAATAAGTGAAAGGAAAATAAAGGACCTTTCGGAAAGGGGCATGCAGATGGATAACGGTGCAAGTAGCTACCGCCGTTTTCTTGACGGTGATGACGATGGTTTGGCGGAGATCGTTAGGGATTATAGCGATGGGCTGATACTTTATCTCAACGGCATCGTCAATAATATATTTGTTGCCGAAGAACTTATGGAAGAAACGCTTTTTAAGATCATAACAAAAAAACCGAGGTTTAATCCGAAATACTCATTTAAAACATGGCTTTATACCATCGGGCGAAATACGGCAATTGACAGGTTGAGACATAACTCAAGGCAGTCCGATACGTCATTTGATGACATGGAGAATTATATACAGGATGAATTTGATTTGGAAAAGCTCTATATTATTGAGGAACGCAAAATCACCTTACATAGAGTTTTAAAAAATCTTCACCCTGACTACAGGCAGGTTCTTTGGCTGATATATTTTGATAGCTTATCAAATTCAGAGGCGGCAGTTGTTATGAAAAAGACCTCTCGTCAAATGAAAAACCTCATTTACCGCGCAAAAGGGTCTTTGAAAGCAGAACTTGAAAAGGAGGGATTTGTTTATGAAGAGTTATGATGAAATAACAAACAATCTGCTGGAGCGCAGAGACCGCTATGCAGCAGATCAAAAGAAAAGGAGAAAAAAGGTGATCGGTACCGCTGTTTTGGCTTGCTGTTTTACGGCATTGATCGGGTTAAGTATATGGAACGCGGCAAGGCTTAACAATGTGCCGACAGTACCGCAAAATGATAAAGTCATATATACAGCCGGAGCCGAAAACGGCACCGATGATACCTTTTGCGGTGAATATCATGTAGTTGATAACAACAGCAGTGCAAATACGGATAACATGAGTGCAACTTCCACTGCGGAAGTGCAGTCCGCTTCATCAAAAGATGACGTTGCATCCCGCGAGCCCGATATTACTACCACCGTTCCGGATGTTATGGGAGTGGTCGTTATTGACGGAGAAAAATACGTTCAATTTGCAACCGGTGCAGAAGCGGAAGCATACACACTTGATACATGTCTCGGCAGTGCGGAAGACTTTGAGGGAACATATCAGACATATCTCATTGATGTGGCGGCAAAGGTTTACACTGTGACAGATGACCCCGATGTTCTGATTGTAAAGCTCGGCAACGGCGGTACCGTAGCTTTGAGAAAAGAATAGATAAAATTCTGTTTAACACTGCACTTTTTGTTAATATAAGCATTTAACTATGTAGATTTTTTTCAGTATTAATCGCAGCAGAGCATAATAAAGCTTTGCTGCGATTTTTTCTTGTGTATTAATTGTCAAAATAAGCTTGCAAGCCAAAGTATCAAACCGTAAATTGCCCCTGCCGTAATTCCGAAAACAAGAACCGGACCTGCAATAGTGAACAGCTTAGCTCCCGTGCCTAAAACAAAACCTTCTGTTTTGAATTCGATCGCAGGGGATACCATGGCGTTAGCAAAGCCCGTAATGGGAACAAGCGTACCTGCGCCGCCGTGCTTTGCTATATTGTCATATACGCCGAGCGAGGTAAGCAACGCTCCCAAAAATACCAAAGTTACCGAAGTAAGTGTCCTTGAATCTTTAAGCTGCATATTTAAAAACAAATTGTATGTCAGCGTTAATGCCTGCCCGATAAGGCATATAAGGCCGCCCACCAAAAAGGCTTTTATGCAGTCCTTGACAAGAGGGCTGTTTGGCGAAGCCTTTTTAGCCATTTGAGAATATTCTTCTTTGCTTATTTTCATAATATTACTCCCTTTGTTTTTTATAAAAGTATTATTTCAATTATTTTAGCTTTTATAACAGATTTTGATTATTATTTACTTTGCTGTATTAAAGGGGTAAAATACAGTAAATTTTGTTAATTTTTTTATAAAAACTATTGAAATAATTTTCCATATGACTTATAATACGCTTGTGGTGTTTTTTAATGACCGAACACTTTTTACTTTACCTTAAAAAGGAGAGATTTTTTATGACAACCAATAAATCTGTTCTCGCATGGGTCGAAGAAATGAAAAATCTTATGCAGCCCGATAAGGTTGTATGGATAGACGGCTCAAAAGAACAAATTGAAGAATTAAGAGCAGAAGCCTGCAAAATAGGTGAGCTTATCAAACTTAACGAAGAAAAATTACCTGAATGTTATCTCCACCGCACGGCTGTAAACGACGTTGCCCGTGTTGAGGGAAGAACCTTTATTTGCTCAAGAAAAGAAGAAGACGCAGGCCCCACAAACAACTGGATGGACCCTAAAAAGGCATATCCGATGCTCTTTGACATAGCAAAAGACAGTATGAAGGGAAAAACAATGTACGTTATCCCTTATTCAATGGGTCCCGTTGGCTCTCCGCTTTCCGAGATAGGTTACGAGGTTACGGATTCAATATACGTTGTTCTTAATATGTGCATTATGACTAGAGTAGGCGCAGAAGTTGACAAACAGCTTGGCGACAGCGAAGACTGGATTAAGGGCTTGCACTCACGCTGCGAGATCAACGAAGAAAAAAGATACATTTGCCACTTCCCCGAGGATAACTATATTATTTCAGTTAACTCAGGTTACGGCGGCAACGTTCTCCTCGGTAAAAAATGCTTTGCTTTGAGAATCGCTTCTTATCTCGGCAAAAATCATCAGTGGATGGCAGAGCATATGCTTATCCTCGGAATTGAAAATCCTAAGGGTGAAGTAAAATATATTACGGCTGCGTTCCCGTCTGCTTGCGGAAAAACAAATCTTGCTATGCTTATTCCGCCCGAAGGTTACAGAAAGAACGGTTACAAAGTTTGGACAGTAGGCGACGATATAGCCTGGATGAGAATAGGCAAAGACGGCAGATTGTACGCTATTAATCCCGAAAACGGATTTTTCGGCGTTGCTCCGGGAACAAACAAAAAATCCAATCCCAACGCACTCGCGTCAACGCAAAAGGGTACTATCTTTACAAATGTTGTACAAAACCTTGACGATAACACGGTATGGTGGGAAGGCCTCGATAAGAATCCTCCTGCACACGCTCTTAATTGGAAGGGTGAACCATGGAACGGACCGGAAGAAACTGCAAAGGGCAACAAGGGCGCGCATCCAAACAGCCGCTTTACTGCTCCCGCAAAGAATTGTCCGTGCATAAGCCCGATGTTTGACGACACAACGGGTGTTCCGATTTCCGCTATTATATTCGGCGGCAGACGCGCACAAACAACTCCTCTCGTATATCAATCGAGAGATTGGGACAATGGCGTGTTTGTAGGTTCAATTATGGCTTC
>JAEEHZ010000248.1 GCA_016281115.1 Clostridiaceae bacterium
AATCTATCTTGTTTTTAGGGGAGTGGCTCAACGGTAGAGCAGCGGTCTCCAAAACCGCCGGTTGCGTGTTCGAATCGCGTCTCCCCTGCCAAAGTCCTTTATCCACAATATATGGTGGTTAAAAGGACTTTTTTATTACAATATATAGTGTATTTATTCTTTTGTGCCACAAAAATGTCATAATTTTATAAATTTATATAAATATTATAACAAAAAAAGTAAAAGGTGGCAAATCATTTTACCACCCTTAACTTTAATAACCGCACTTTTCTAAAAGTTCTTCCTTTTGCGCCTTTGACAAATTCGTCTTATTTATCAAGGCTTTTACAAGCCCTTTCCCGTTCTTATTCTTATACCCGAAGTATCCCATCAAGATATATTTTTGCGCTGCGGAAAGTTTTTGTTTTTGCAAGTATTTTTGTATGTATGCCTTTTTATTTTTTGCACCTTCCGAAAGCAACGGAACTTCTGCGATTATGCTTGCAAGTTTCTGAATATCTATAAGTTGACCAAACATATAAAGTTTACTGTCAACGTCCATATTAAGTGTTTTTGCCTGCGCTTCATAATAGTAATACTTATAGATATACGAAATAGTTCTTGCCTGAACTTCGCTTGTTTTGCCGTTCAGACTACCATCGCTTAAAACTCTGTCCGCAACAGACGATGCCTTTGAATAGATTGCGCCAAATTCACCCTGCTGTTTCGTGGTAAGTGCTACTTCTTCACCGTTGATTGTTATTTTATCTGGTATCGAAGACGGCAACGAATACCCTTCGCCATAAAGTTCGGCAAGTGTTCTCGCCTGTTCTTTCGAGATGCTAAACCCTTTTTTGCCCATTAAGGACGACACAATGGTGCTTGCAAGTTCCGTATCGTTCTTTTTTAGGGCAGCCTTCAAGTCTTTCGGTTTCGGGTCTGTAAAGAGAGAATTTATCTTATATGCCGTTGACGGCGATATTCTCTTTGTAAAGCCGTAAACCGTGTTATACATATTCCTTATGGGAATACCGACAATTAAACCGCTTGCGAATAAACTCTTTTTCAAAGAATTCATTAAGTCTTGCGTATCCGCATCGCCACTTATAACTTTACCAGCCAAGTCAACAATACTCTTTGTCGATGCAATAAGGTCGTTTATAGCGGAAGTCTCGTATATATCTATCTCGTATCCCTTTGCAATACCTTCATAAATATCGCTTATTATCGGGAACATCGAAATAGACGTATCCATAAATTGAGACAAAATCTGTTCGGGTATGGACTTTCCGTCATTTTCATCTTCGTCATCTTTATTGTATAGGTGTTTAACGAGTTGACAAACCATCGCATACATTAAGTTTGCCGCCACATTTGCGCCTACGGCTCTTGCAACCCCTTTTTTCGCTTGATTAAGTTCACGGTCGCTAATATGTTCGCCAAGCCTTATTCTCGTCTTATATGCCCTTAATTTAGCAATACTGCCGATTAAGTTTGAAACCTGTTTCATCGGAACGGAAGTAAACATTGAAATCGTCTTTGCAAGAGTGTTTTTACTTCTTTGCAGTGCCGACCTATCTATTGCCATATAAGTAGGTTGCGTTTCTGTAATTACTTCGTCAAGCAATAATCCAGCCTTTTTCATATTTTCGGGAGAACCGAACTTTAAGCCTTCTGTCTTTTCGATTTGTAATTGTGATGCCACCCACAATCTTCCGATTGTCTTTCTGTCTGACCATTGAATACCCTTTGTTAGCGCATCGCTTAAAGATGAAACTTTATCAAGCACGCCTTCCGCTTTAACTATCGCTTTATTGTAATGTCTGGTTAATGCAGATTGAGAGTATTTATCCATATCTTCGTAGTTTACCTTATGCCCCAACGCTCTCATTAAAACGCCAGCATCAAGTTTTATAAATGCGGTAGGATACGAAGCGAATTGAGACAAGCATACTTTCAAGTTAAAACCGAGTTGTGCTTTTGCGTAATTCGTTCTTAACGCTTCCAGGACTTTTGTTATGGAACTTGAAACATTGTCTTGTGCCATACCAACGCCCTGCACGTCCGCAAGCAAGTCTCCCCAATATTTACTTGTTTTATCCCAAACTTTGCCGTCCATAATCATTTTTATTGTTTTCGGCGAAGTGGTATCCGAGATATTTTTAGTAAATAATTTATCGAAGTTAGCAAGGTCTTCCGAAAAGTTTTTATACAATGTAATTTGATTTACATATCTAATCATCTTTTGGTAAGAATTACCAACCATTAAAGGAATATTCTTTGCACGGGTTCTGCGCGCTTTATTGATAGATAGATTATTTGCAATCTGAATATCTTTTATTGCAGACCGAATATCCGAAGTAGAACGGGCTATCGCTTCTTTCCAGCGTGTTAAAGTATAATACTCTCCGTCTATGATATTTGAAAATCCCATACGGGCAATATCGGTAGGCTTTTTATACTCTATACCGCCTTTTTTGTATATATCTTTTAAGATTTTAATATACTCTTTGTCCTTTTCTGTAAACTGCTCATACATCGCATCAATTTGTTCTTTCGAGACAGTTCCGCATTGCGTAACGCCGCCACGCTCGTTATCAAAAACAAAGCCGGCACCTTCGGTCAAGGTTAATAAGCCATTGTCTTGCGTTGACATCAAATAAAGGTCAACCGCTTCCGCTATCGTTAAGGAATAATTGCCGATTTTTACTTGAATTTCTTTATCAAATAATCTCTTCTTGTAATCTTTGTTTTCCTTAAAGAATTTATCTGAATTTTCAAGCAAAGTCATACGGTCGTATTCCATTTGCAAACTATCGCGCCAAAAACGTTGCTGATAATGCGTGTTAAAGCCGTCTTTATAATATCCGTCAAGCATTTCGCAGACGAATTTCGGCGACATAATCATCGCATTGTAATCAAACACTTTACTCGATAGCCAACCCATAAATTGTGTTTTATGGACGGTGTGGGTATCGTAAGACTTTTCGGCGAGTTCGTAATACTTTGTTGCTGCCTGTTTTTGTTCTATTCTCTTTCCGTCTTCGTATATCGCATCATAGTGTAATAAGAAGTGCTTACACATTTTGAGAATAGTCGCGGTCGCTTTTAACTCTTCTGTTGTCAGGTAAGTCGTTTTATAAGTGCCGTCTTCTCTTTTAGCAAGTTCGAGTTCCGCAAACTGGTCTAAAAGGTGATTAAACATCGAATTGCTTGTGCCTTCTATTTCGGTGGTTGCCTGCGAAATATCGCCTATGCTTAAAGTTTCACCGTAAGTCGCTTCAAAGTAGTCTTGTAAAAGTTTGTTATCTTTATTGAAAAACTGTTTTAGCCCTTGCATACAAGCCCGTGCTTTTACGGGGTCAATTTTGCCGCCCCAAGTAATCTTACCCATATCTTCAAGCATTTTCTTAAAGTATGGGTCTTTCAATACCGTTGCGCTTCCAAGTTTTTCGATTTTTCCTTTTTCGGTATATCCACGAAGGTCTGCAACCGTTCTCCAAATATCGCCTTGATAAGTTGCTTTTGCTTTCCAGTAATTTGCATTTTTTGCAAACTGCTGCTTTAATTCCTTGATAGACGTTGTAAAGGTTTCTTTAAGTTTTCCGAGTGTGCTTAATTCGCCGCCTTCTTTTACCATTTCAAGCAAGTCTTTCGCTATACTCTCTTTTAATGCGTTCAACTTGTTTTCCGATAAAACCAGCGACAAAGCCGTCTTCGATGCGTTGTTTACATCATCAAGCAACGACTTATAATAGTCGGTAAACTGTTCAAACAGGTCAAAATCGTTAAAAGCATCTTGCAAATTTATTTGCGGCAAAAAGCCTTCTTCCTGCAAGTTGCGAACCACATCATAAATTTCCATACCGCCCTTCTTGCCCCATTGCAAGATTAAAGCGTTATTTCCTTTTACCGTCCGAATTTCTTTACTATATGCCGAAGTGTCAATACTGTGCAGATATGGTCTAAACGCTTTTAATTCTCTAAAACTTTCTTCTGCTGTTTCAGTTTTAGCAACTTCTTCAACGGATATTGCATTGACAATATGGTCAGCCATTTCCCTTGCAATTTTGGTTTTTGATTGACTTTCGGCAGAGTTTAATTTTTCAAAAAGCGTTTCTATGATGCTCGTCTTGCCTTTAATTGATGCAGTATAATCACCTTCGGTCATCTCGTCAATCTGACCTTCGGCTTGCGAGAGAATATCTTCGATGATTTGCCTTGTTTCTTTCTTTGTATAAATACTATCATAAACAAGGTTTGCTTTTGCTTTAATATCGTTTGCAGGCTTACGAGAAAATCTAATATCTTCGTTCTCTGTCGGATTGAGATTATCGGTTCGTTTTATTTGGTTAGAATAGAAAGCAACAATCTCATCACCTTCCTTGCTTTGCATAGTTCCGTCATACCCAAGAGATTTTAGTTTTTCACTAAAATCCGTTTCTAAAATTATTTGCTTAAAGTTCGGAATATTAGTTAAATCATATTGTTTTATAACATACATTGATGCTAATTCTGCTTGACTTAACTTTTTATCTAACGAGTTAATAGTAAAACCATATTCTTCAAAAGAGTGTTCTTCTCCGTCCTTGTCAGTAAATTTTACTATTTTTTTATCAGTTGCATAGATATATTCTTTTCCGTAATCTCCTTCTTCTGTCCTTATGATGTTAAACTTTTTACTACTAAAAGCCTGTTTATATATTTTAGCAATTTCTTTTAGTGAAAAATCTTTATGATTAGCAAACGAATATGCGGATAAACCTTGCGGCAGAATATCGCTAAATTTATCTACAAAATTCGTAATAAAAATCAAATCACTATTTTTATCATATTGTGCTTTTTGGTTTTTATATTCAAAAAGTTCTTCGCTAAAATAATACGGATTTTTAATATTAACATAGGATTCAACAATTCTGTCTCCATAATATTTTGCTTCGCCTTTATTGATTACAAAATAAAAACCTTCTCCAAAGAAACCCCTATCGCCACTTGCCGAACCGATTTTGTGTTTATCGAACACATAAAAGTTTTCACTATTTGTGCCGTGATATAATACAAGTAAATTGCCATTTTGGTCAACCACTTTACTATCTTTGAAAAACCGCTTTTGCCCTTCGGAGAGTTCTTTGCCTTCGGAATCCTGCTTTAAGGAAAATCTTATATCTTCATCTTCCGTAGGATTTAGATTGTCAATATTCTTAATTTGGTTTGGATAGAAGGCGACAAAACTTATTCCCCTGTCATATATAGAATCGTCAAAAGTCGGAACGCCGCCTTCGTCAATTATTAAACCGTCATAGTCAAGCCCTTTTTCTTGTATGAAATCAAACATATCTGCGCCGTCAGTCCAGTCAAGCATACCCCTTTCGGTAAGCGGCGCACCATTTCCCCATTTGCCAAAAAACTCTTCTTCAAATATCTTTTTTGCTTTTGGGTCTCTCGTGTCAAACGGCTTTTTGATGTTTAAATATACAGCATACACATTGTCTTTATTAAAGCGTGCGTAATCGGCGGCGTAATCTTTGTTAGCCGTAAAATAAGAACCTTCAAGCGAAGTGTTAAACACGGTAAAGCCTGCTTTGGGGCTTCCGTGATAAACAACGAGAAGATTGCCTTTATCGTCTCTGATTTTACTATCTCTAAAATACTTTTCTTGTTCTTCGGTTAAGGCTCTACCATTAGAGTCTTGTTTCAAAGAAAACCTTATTCCGCCAAGTTCCTGGATTATTTTTGTTCTCTCGCCTTGCTGCCCATTGTATTTTTGATAAGGAATATCTTTTTCTTCGAGTTTAGACACAAAGTCTTGTGATGAACTTTCGGGCAAGAGAACCATTTTTATTTCGTCAAGCCCAACTGCTCTGCGCGGTTTCGCTTCAAAATATGTTGTGGGGACGTGGCTCAATAATTCAAACAATGTAATCGCTTTATTTGCAATTTCATTATTGATTTTATATGTTAAGTTATATTTTTTTATATCATAGTTAAACTCTCTTTTTATTTCTTCAACCGATAAAAGTTTTTTGCTTGCACATCTTGCAAGAATATCGCCAGCATCGTCCCTTCTGCTTTGATTTGACATAAAATCGCCGCTATCCCCAACAATACTCGATACAATCTCATCATATAACTCATAAGTCTTATCGTTAAAAGCCTTTATTTCTTCTTCCGATACAAGCGCAAGGTAATCTTCCGCATCTTTTATGTCCTGGATAGTTTCAAATTGCGTAGAAAGTTTTGCGGCAAGAGAACCAGCGGAAATGCCCCAAGTGGCTTTTCCTTCCTGTTCGCCTTTTGACATCATTTTAACGATATTATTTAAAGTATAAGCATAGTGCCTTTGCTCAAAAGATTTTCTATTGCCATACCTGTCAAAAACATCGCTATCGTTATCAATGCCTTTTTTGTCAAACGTCTCTTCAAACTTGCTCCAAAACCAGTTATTAAAATCTTCTTTATCCGCAACTTGTTGTTCCAACTTTTCGGCAGTTAAACTGTCATTATATACATCTTTTGGACGATTTTCATTATAGAAGTCTTCTGCCATAAACATAATTTGGCTAACGTGTCCATCGTCTAATTCGTTTTTGACAGTTTCAAGAATAGCATCAAAACTTATATCGGGCTTTCTTTTGCGGAGAAATCTATATTTTTCCTTTGCTTTATACTCGATAAACTTGTCAAGAATATTCTTTCTTTGTTCCGCCGTTATGTTTTCTCTGGTAATATTTTTGGAAACGCCAAGATAATCAAGTAAATTCTTTGCTTCTTCTCTTGTAAACGAAGACCAGCCCATAGTAAACCCACGTTCACTATAAACTGGTGCTATATCTTTACCTTTTTCTTGCAAGTAAGCAGCAACTATCCCAGTATTGCTAAACGCCCTTTTTGTAATAGATTCTTTTGAGTAGTCATATTCAGGCAGCACATATTCGCCAGAATTGTTTTTATATTTGCCATCAAAGAATCTATCAATTTCGTGGCTATAACCAGAATAGTTTTTGACTTTTAATTGCAACGATTCTATTAAGTTGTCAACCTTATCGGTATTAAGTTTTATATCAACGGTCGGCGTTGTTGGTGTCCACGCATCACGGTCATAAACTCTATTCCTATAATCGCCTTCGGGGTCTATCGTTTCTTTGCCAAAAACAACCGTTATATTGCCATAGTGTTCGTGCGGCAAGTCGGCTTTTGTTATGGCTATCGAAGGCATAGGAAATCCACCCAAATTCAGAACTTTCATAAGTTTTTCTTCGGATAGATTATGTAAGGCAACAAGATTTTTTGTCTCTTCGCCTTTTACAGTTATGTTTTCATCGCCGATTTTTAAATCGAATTTAACTTCTCTATTACTTCTTCTTCCGTCTTGCTTTCCATCACTATTTGATAGATTTTCGGCAGAATTTCTTCTGAATTCGCTATATTTGAAATCTTTTGCATAGTAGATTTTGAGAAGGTCGTTAGTTTCTGCGTGAATTCCCTTTCGCTCACTTGCATAAATAATACCCCTTTCTATTGATAAACTTGTTTCATTATCTAAATTTATTTCAATAACGGTATCAATCGAATACCTGTTGTTCTTGCCGTCCGTTAAAACTATTTTATTGAGAACACCATTTTTGCCGACAGGTATCATATAGAACCCGTCAGCATTTTGGTTAAAGAATTCTCCATTGTTAAGTTTACCGATTGACGAGTTTAATACACCGATTTCTTCTTTCGAGATGATTTCGTTAGCAATCGCCCAGTAATGATGGTTAAAATCCTTTTCGGTTATAGACGAAGGGTTTCTCGCTTCATAACCCTTTTTACTATACGCCATTTCGGGCGAAAAGTCAACTTGTTCTTGCTGTTCTCCGTTGTCTAAAACGTCATCGTTAAAATCTTCTGCAACGTATCCGTGTTCTTCAAGCCAAGATGCTTTTTCGTCTTCTTCAAGCATATTGTAGATTTTTTTATCTCTTTTATACTCATTTGTGGTTTTTCTTAACTTCCTGGCAAACTCTTCCTTTTCTTTTGCGATGCTTTGTAAGGCGTTGTTAAATAATTTTTCAGCCTTTCTTAATTTTTGGACGGTCTCTTTTGCGTTGGTGTCTTTTAAGGCATCAATCATATCGGATATTCTGTTTTTGATTTTATTGAACAATCCTTTGTCGCTTCTTGCAAGCCTGTTGATGCTCTTTTCATCGGTAAATAGTTTTTCCGAGATGTGTGCTATAAGTTCGCTATAAGCAAGGTTTTCTTTTTTAGTAAGTTTTTTGTCGCTTGCAAGTTTGCTTATAGTTCTGGTTAAGTCGTTCTCCGATAATTTATAACCAGCCTTTATTATGTCATTTATGGCGTCCTGGACTGCCTTTTGGTCTTCTAATACATAATCAACAAATCTCTTAAATTCTTTACTATCTTCTGCAAAGTGAGTGATTTCGTGTGCAAGTTTGTTTGCCCAAGTGCCATTAGATAAAGTCTCTCGCGTTGCGTATATAATGTTGCCACGCTTTTCAATAAAAGAGTTCACGTTGTCATTATTCTTAACTAAAACAAGGCTTAAATTACTATTTGAGATGTTTCCGATATTTTGAATCGCCTTAATTTCTTTTGCGTAATTGCCACGCTCAACTTCCGTAAGCGCATCATTGTCAATTTCAAGACTGTATCCGTTTTCTTTATTGACTTCATCAATGGTTGTCTGAATTTCTTCGCCACGTAAAACAAGGTCAGCGGAAGAGTTGCCCACAACTCTATTCGTTATAGACTCTTGAATACTTTCTTTTATTGATGTCTTAATATCACCGTTCTCGTCAAAAACGCTGGCGATTGTAGGCGAGTTTTCGGCAATAGTCTTTAATGCGTTTGCCCTTTCTTCGCTTGTCATCTTCTTAAATTCGGAAGACATATTTTCAAGGCTTCTTAAAGTCCTTTCGTTTGCCCTTGTGCCTATTGCATCGTATTGTTCCTGCGTGATACCTTGTTTGCTTTGTAAAGTCGCTTGTGCGCCTATCGTGTTTTCAATGGTCTGCATTTGTTCGGCAACTCTTACATAGTGTTTACCGCCCCTTTCAGAGTTTTTAAGGGCAGATGCGCCGTTTTGAATACCATTGAGAACCGATGCGGTTGCACCGCCGACCAGGAAGGTTTTCGGCAACTGTCCCCAGTCCACCGTTGCATCTTTATCCACGCCCGTAATTCGCTTTGCAACAGGGTTTAACAGGTCGGACAAGACTTCTTCCATACCTTCTGAAACAAAGGTGTATGCCGCCTTTCCTATGCCCGTAGATATTGCTTTATCCGTTCCCGTTTTAAGGGCGAGTTTACCAAGCAACGTTTTTGAAAGGTCTGTGGTTTCGCCCATAACACGACCGCCGATATATTCTGTTCCTGCTTCGATTGCACCGCTTAACGCGCCGTATCCGAGTGCTTGTCCGTATGATGCACCTTGTTTAAATGCTTCTTCCGATGCGTTGCCGGCAGCACCAGCGACAAAAGCAACCTTTGAACCTATGCTTAACGCTTTTGCTGCGGCAGTGCCAGCCAGAGAACTACCGCCAGAAAGCGCGGCAAGGGCTATTGTAGGCAGCATACCACCGACACCGTTTGCAACCTGATTGACAAAGTTATCGTCATCAAGATATGATGCGTTAGATAAAGCCCTACCCCAAGACCACGATAAAAGTCCTTCTCCTTCTTCGTCCGTGCCAAAAACATCGGCGGTAAAGTCATAATTGACAAAACTGTCAACGTCAGCACCGAATAAGCCAACAAGCATAGCCCCTGCATCGACTATGCCTTCCAGCGATTTTACACAACCTTGAACAACATTTTTTACAACGTTTCCAAGCGTGGAAAGACCACGAACAAACCAACTTTGTTCTTCGCCGCTTTGCTCCTGGACTGTGTTTTGATTATTACTAACAAGGGGCTGGACGTTATAGTCCACGCCCCTTATTGCTAATTGCGCTTTCTTTCTGTATTCATACGGGTTAATCATAAATTCTCCCTTTTACTTTGTGTCTATCCCTGCAACTGGTTGATAGTGCTGCACGCCGTTGCTACCTTGTGGGTGCGCGATGCCTTTAATTGCGTTTTTCAAGTCTCTTGCCCCATTTTCTGTATCATTATTCCTACCAACTACCAAGACAACATTTCCCGTCTCCGTTACCGCATAGAGTTTATCTCCAACGAGAACAACCGCGCCTTCCATTGCGCTACCAAGTTCTTTTTCAAGTTTCTCTTTAACTTGTGCCGCGATTGATGCGCTTGCTGGGCTACCTACTTCGACCTTATATTTTACGCCATTAAATTTGCAAATAAAATCATCACCCACATCGTCCCCTAAACTTCCATCTTCGCCCTTGCTGTCTGTTGAATTTTGAATTATAGACAATTTCGTAACATTTTGATTATTATATTCGTCAACGGTATTGTTGTTATATGCGTTTAACCAGTCCTTAAAGCCAGAAGTGCTGTTAAGCGTTGCCATAACTTCTTTCGGAATATGTTCAACGCCGTTGTAATAATCTTTTAAGTAGTCGTAAATTTCTTGCGCTTTTTCAGCCTTTATAGTCCCGTTTGCATTAAGCGCGCCTTCGTCTTCAAGTTTTTCCGAGATAGTGCCGAGAATAGTTTCTGTTTTGCTGTCGTTATACTCTTTTTCCTGTAATTCAAGTTGCCTATCCGTTGCTTCTTTGCTGTCCTTTGCCTGCTGCAAGTTAATCATCTGTTGCATATAGTAGGCATAAAGGTCATTATTTGACTGTTCTGACTGTGCGTAGGCTTCGTTCACGGCGTTTCGATACGCATTATAAGCATCAATCGAAGTGTCGCCAGCATACCCCGTATTCGCCCTGCCGTTTGCCTTATTGATTTCGTTTACGTTGCGATTGAGTTCGTTGTATTCGGCGTTAGCGGCAGCCGCTTTATTTGCGGCGGCTTTTTTATTTGCTTCAACCTGCTTATCATATATCGACCTAAAATCTTCCATATATTTCGTGTATGGGTCTTTTTTGGTCGTATTTACGGAAGGCAAAGAACCTGTATCCGCAACGCTTACAACATCGTCAAAGGAATATCCGCTACTATTATTAGTAGGGCTTTGACCTTCTGTTATGGTCGTTTCCGTTTGATTTTCCTGCTCTTCCGCTTTTTTCTTCAATTCTTCATCTACGGTATTAGCCATTGTTTTCACCTGCCTTATCGGTTATATCTTTGTCAACAGTTTTGCTATCGTTTACCTTTTCGGATTCCGTGATGGTTTTAGTTTCTTTATTCTTTGAACTGATATATCCTTCAAATTTTTCAAGGTTGTCTATCTTTTTAATAACTCTGCCCCTAAAATCATTGACTACAAAGGAATATGCGCTTAACATCTTTATCAAGCCCATACACAAGAATAGCCCGACTTGCAACGCCGTCCATAAAAGATTGAGAAAACTAAAATCGTTAATCAACTTAACGCCATAAATGCCGATAAAAATCGCAATACAAAACTTAAACACAACGTCTTTTATCGTTGACTTTTTCTCGTATTCTTTCTTCGTTTCGCCGAGATTGCCAGGGTCGTCAGCCTTACCGCCTTCGCTTGTCAATGCGCCGCTTGTTAAAGGCGTAAGTTTAAGCCGAACCGCAAGCCAATAACACTTAACCCTGTATTTTTCTTCCTTTAAGCCCCGCTTATTTCTATTTTTGACTTCCTGTGCTTTAATCTTTGCAAGTATTTTTTCACTCTTGTTTGTGGTCTTCGGCTTTATATAAACTTCTTTTGCAAACAAGGGTTTATACGGCTTTGATATTCCGTTATCGGTAAAATAATCCTGGTATTTCAAGCCTGCCCTTGATAAAATTTTCGTTCTTTGTATAATGTAATTCTTGACGTTTTCGGTTTCGCACCAGGCATCAAGTTCGTTTATGTAAGGAACAATCCTTTCAACAACCTGTCCGTGCAAATCGTTAGTCTTTATAACTTTATCGTCTCTATCGCCGTTTATCATACCTTGCAAGTCAAAAAATCGGTTTATAAAGATACCCAAGAAGAAGGATAATGCGCCGTCTCCCAAAATCTGCCACAAGGTCTTGCCCGTAGGGTCTAAAACGAATATCGCCGTAAGGATATATATAGCGGACGTAAGTGCTACAATAAAATATCCCACGCCTTGTCTTAAAACCGATTTTATCTTCTCGCCTTTACTTTCAAAACTCATACTCTACCACCCATTTCTTCTTTTATGATTTCCCTGACCGCTTCTTTGGTCATATCGGTTGTTTTTGTCGCAACTCTTAACTCAATCATTTGTCTAATAAGCGGCTGGATTATGATATAATCCGCAAGCGCGCCGATAAAAGAACACAATACAAACCATTTAAGGCTTAATATCAACGGATTGATAAGTTCTAATATAATGAAAAAACATAAGAGTTTTACGGGTCTTGCAAGTTTCGGAGAAAAAGAACTGAAAGCACTCATTATCAAGAAAACAAGCCACACTATTCCCGTAACGGAAAGTGCAATCGACTCGCTTCTTGTTTTAGTGTAAACGTCCCAATTTATTATTAACAAAACCACCAGCGGAGCGATGTTTACTAAAACGCACAATAATCTTAATAAAAGCAAATGACTTGCTTTATATCTCTTTATCTTCGCCATTTAGCATCTCCTTGACCTTTTCCGCCGTGCCGTTCTCTACAAGTTCGCTTATTCCACACGCCATTAAAGCAATCGCATCTTTTGAATTTCGGTAAAAGGCTAAACCTGCCTGGATAAAGGCTTTTTTCTCTTTTTCAAATTCTTCTTTTTCCTTTTTAAGCAGTTGCAAGGCTTCGTCTATCTTATCACGAGATTTATCCGATTCGTCTTTTACTTCTTTCTTACGGGTTATAAAATCGGCTATAAGATTAAGCAATGTCTTCCTAAATATTGCACAAACAACACCACTACCAAGCAAGGACACAAGGGCGGTTATTCCCCAGTTTTTTATATTGTTAAGGAACTCCACATCTTCTTTCGGTTCTTCTGCCTGCGGTTCTTCCGTTATGGTTTCTTCTATGTATGTTTTTTCTGACGGGTTAATCTCTTCCGCTTTGGCATACTTTACCACCAAACTGGCAACGAGAAAACCTACCAGCAAAAGGCAAAACAAAACGTATAAAAACATAAATGTTTTCTTTTTCATTTCTCTGCTCCTTTAAGCATTTTATCA
>JAEEHZ010000249.1 GCA_016281115.1 Clostridiaceae bacterium
GAATGCCATTCAAGCGCTCTCCCAGCTGAGCTATACCCCCAAATATTCAATTTTAACGCGGGGGTGTGTAAGTGTTCTGCTCACGCTCCCAGCTGAGCTATACCCCCAAATATTCAATTTTAACGCGGGGGTGTGTAAGTGTTCTGCTCACGCTCCCAGCTGAGCTATACCCCCAAGAACAGTTGATATTATATCATAGAATAAGAATTTGTCAATGCTTTTTCATAAAATATCTTTGTTGCAATAATATTCAGCCTGTTAAAACAACTATAAAAAATTAAAGCCGAAGGCGTGTTTCGTGCGCCTCCGGCTTTATTAAGATTTAGTATCAGCCTACGCTCATGTCATCTCCGCTGTCACCAAGTGTAGGAATCAATTGTGCAAGATATTTTTGGATTGTAGTAACGTCTTCCATATTTACATCGCCGTTATGATTTGCGTCTGCGTTAACACGCGACATTGTACCGAATGATGTGTAATTTGTAAGGTCTGCGATTATCCTTTGCAGTGATGTAATATCTTCCATATTAACATCTCCGTCGCAGTTGACATCGCCGTATTTAGCCTTTGAATCGTCGCTGCGATCATACGGATCAAATTCACTTTCTTGGTTGGGAACAACATCCGGATTAACCTCGTTGTCTACCACTTCGGTGTTTGAATCGGGTACTACTTCGTCATCGGTAACTTCATCATTGCCCTTGATCAGGTTTTTAACCTGCTCTAAAAGCTCCTGATAATCGGTATCTTTTATTGTCTCGATTATTTCAGTTACCTTTTCGTTGATCTTATCGGCAACCTTTCCTACACCCTTTGACAGGTAAAGCTTCATAACCCAGCCGGTCATATTGTTGTAAGAAACCTTTGCCCACATACCGGATTTTTCCTGAAGGATAACTTCGGTACCGTTAGGTATCTTTGTAAGAACCTCGCTTGATGAGCTCGGCTCTTTATGAAGTTTAACAGAACCTAATATATCCAAAGTTTTTATTACGCAAAGTGTACCTGCGTTTACTTCATTTTCGGCTACGTTTGTGAGGAATTTCATTGCTACCCAACCGTTTGTGCCGTTATAGGAAGTGTATCCGAAATCATTCTGGCTACCCGTTATTATTATCGTTGTACCGTTTGGTATTGTGCCGAGTACGGTGGAAGATTCGTTTGCATCATTATAAATCTTTACAGCGGAATTGTCTTCAGTGTTTACAACATATGTGAGGGCAACCTCGCCTACGGGGCTTACTTCGCCGCCGGGGTTGACTTCGTTGTCAATTTCGCCCGAAATGTCACTTGACACCTCAGATGTTGGGTTAAATGACAAATAAGCCATAGATACCCAGCCTGTTTTTCCGTTATACGTTGTTTTGCCGAAACCGTCGTTTATCTCTGTTACAACTATTTTTGTTCCGTTTGGTATTTGATCAATAGGAGTAGCAGATGCATCGGGCTCGCTTCTCATTCTCAGGTTGCCTGAAGACAATGTTACCGTGTATGAGCCGAGAGCATAGCCTGTCTCGGAACCGTTTTCGCTGTTTTGTCCCGAAACCTTTTTAGTCAGCTCGAGAGAAATCCAACCTGTTTGACCGTTGTAGGTGGTTTTTCCCCATGCGCCGCTTACCTCGGTTACCTGGAGGATAGTTCCGTTTGGTATAAGGGCAAGCTGTGAGCCGTTTATCGGTGTAGCCCTTAATTTAAGATTTCCGCCTTCGGTAGCTATTTGATATGTGCCTGTTGTATATCCCGAAATGTCGGTATTTGTGTTAACGGTATCGGTAGAATCGGATACAAACACCATATAACCCATGCTTACCCAGCCCGTTTGACCGTTATAAGTCGCTTTACCGAAGCCATTGGAAATTTCTGTAATAACAAGAAGTGTGTCTTTGGGAACTCCGTCTATACGGGTGCCGTTGCTTGAAGGAGTTGCACGGAAATTAAGCGTTCCGCTTTCTATATTTACTCTGTATGTGCCAAGCTTAGGACCATCGTTCCCGCCGCCGTTCGATGTTGCGGTAAGGTATTCCATACTTACCCAGCCTGTTGTGCTGCCGTAAGTTATTTTACCGAAACCGTTGGACGTTTCTGTTACGGTGACAACAGTGCCTTTTGGAACAGAACCGATTATTTGTCCCGATGCGCTTGCGGTAGCGCGAATATTAAGCGCAGTTGCAGAAGTGGTAACTGTATATGTGTTGCCCTGCGGAGTGGGATTATCCTGAGGCTTATCGGTTTTTGTAAGATAGCTCATAGACAGCCAGCCCGTCTGACCGCTGTAGGTCGTTTTTCCGTAGCCGTTTGATATTTCTGTTATTTGCACAACAGTACCGTTAGGAACAAGAGCTATTCTGTCGCCGTTGCTTGAAGCAGAACTTCTTAAAGTAAGGTTTCCGCTTGAAAGCGTTACTTTGTAATAGCCTGTTTCCTGCTGTACAGGTGTATCGGACGACTGACCTACATAAGCCATATATGTCATAGATACCCAACCTGTTTGACCGTTATAAACAGTTTTACCGAAGCCGTTGGATATTTCGGTGATTGTAAGGAGCGTATCTTTGGGTATAGAGCCTATCTTAGTGCCGTTGCTTGAAGGAGTAGCGCGGAAATTAAGTGTGCCGCTGTCTATATTTACTCTGTATATTCCAAGTTGACCGGAGGGTTGAGGAGACGAGGTGTCGGTTGTGGTTGTTGTGCTGCTTGAAACAAACGCAAGGTAGCTCATAGAAAGCCAGCCTGTATATCCGCCGTAAGTGGATTTACCGAAGCCGTTTGAAATTTCGGTGATTACAAGCAGGGTGTCTTTGGGAACGATAGTAAGCTGTGTGCCCGAGCTTGAAGCAGATGCGCGCATCCAAAGTCCGCCTGAGGACACATTGACCCTGTATGTTCCAAGCTGACCTGTAGGTTGTGGAGATGAGGTATCGGTAGTGGTCTGAGAGCTTGACACAAACACAAGATAACTCATAGAAAGCCAGCCTGTTTGACCGTTATAAACGGTTTTACCAAAGCCGTTAGATATTTCTGTTATATAAACAAGCGTATCTTTCGGAACTCCGCCTATGCGAGTGCCGTTGCTTGAAGGAGTAGCGCGGAAATTAAGTGTGCCGCTTTCTATGTTTACTCTGTAAGTTCCGATCTGAGTGGTGGGTTGAGGAGCTGATGGATCGGTTGTGGTTGTTGTGCTGCTCGAAACAAACGTAAGGTAGCTCATAGAAAGCCAGCCCGTGTAACCGTTATAGGTTGTTTTACCAAAGCCGTTTGAAAACTCGGTTACAATAACAAGCGTGCCGTTAGGTACGGTTGTCGGAGCTGCCGCGTTGCTGGAAGCCGAAGAACGCAGATTAAGATTTCCGCCCTGGGTGGTTACCTTGTAGGTACCGGGTGTATATGATGTCGTACCGCCGCTTGTATCTGTTGTAGTGGTAGTGGAACTTGACACAAACGTGAGGTAATCCATACTCATCCAGCCTGTGTAACCGCCGTAAGTGGTTTTACCGAAGCCGTTTGAAAATTCGGTAACAACAACGAGCGTGCCATTAGGTACGGTAGTGGGTGCCGCTGCGCTGCTCGAAGGCGATGAACGCAGATTGAGATTTCCGCCCTGTGTGGTTACTCTGTAAGTGCCGGGGGTATATGAAGAAGTAGTATTGCCTCCGTTTGTGTCGGTAGTTGAAGAACCGGACACAAATGTGAGGTAATCCATAGAAAGCCAGCCGGTCTGACCGTTGTAAGTTGTTTTACCGAAACCGTTGGAGAATTCGGTAACATAAACAACGGTGCCGTTGGGGATCCCGCCTATACGGGTACCCGTGCTTGAGGGAGTTGCGCGGAAATTAAGGTTGCTGCCTTCTGTGGTAACTCTGTAATTGCCAACCGAATATGTTGACTGTACTTGTGTTACGATTCGTAAAGGTGCCGTTTCTGTTTTTGTTTGCTCTGCAAAAGCTGTGGGGATAAGCGTTACCATACTTACGATCATTAACGCCGTAAGCACAAACGAAGCCGTTTTTTTGCAAAGCTTTTTAAAAGTTATAGCTTTCATAACAATTCCTCCTGTCAAAATGAAAGTATAATTTAATAATATGTAAAAGTACGCTAATAACGTACATCTTTACCGATGAATCTATATTTTCCTTCTAAAGTAATAACAATTATGACATTGCTTTTCGGACAAAAAACATCAAAAAATCATAAAACATTATATGCCGGTGTTAAGCCTGACGCTGTTCAGCGTGTGTACGCAGGCGGTAAATTTTTTACCGATATCGCTTTCAAGATATTCCCGTGTTTTTCCGAAGAACAGTTGGCGTTTTCCGAGATGAAGCACATGGCTTGCATACCTTGCCGTTGTGTGGATATCATGAGATACCATAACAATAGTTATCCCCTGTTCCCTGTTAATCTTCTTGATAAGATTACAAAAATCACTTGTCACAACGGGGTCAAGTCCGCTTGACGGCTCGTCAAGAAGCAAAAGCTTTTGAGTCGCGCACAACGCTCTCGCAAGCAATACTCTTTGCTGTTGGCCGCCCGACAGCTCCTGATAGCTTCTGTTTTTAAGAGACTCAATTCCCATAAGGCGCATTTTTTCGGTTGCTGCTTCTTTGTCCTGCTTAGAATAAAAGGGGCGCCGCTTCATTTGGTTGATACGTCCCGATAAAACCACCTCAAAAACGCTTGCGGGGAAATTTCTTTGTATCGCCGTTTGCTGAGGCAGATAGCCTATTTCATCGGGGCTCAGATCGTCGCCTAATGTTATTTCTCCGTGCAAAGGCTTTTTGAGCCCGAGCAGACCTTTTATCAATGTGCTTTTTCCGCTTCCGTTCTCGCCTACTATGCACAAATAGTCGCCTTTGTCAATTTGAAAATCAACATCCTCCAAAACAACGCTTCCCTCGTATCCCAAAGAAACGTCTTTGCAGCTAATTAAAGCCATTAATTTAACGCCTCCTTGAGTACGGTAAGATTGCTTTTCATAATGTCCGCATAGGTTTTTCCGCTTTCAAAATCCTCTTTGGAAACATTATGACAAGAGTGGAACAGCCGTTTTTCGGCACCTGTTTCTTCACATATGGCGTCTGCCATTCTCTCGTTTGAAAACTCTATATAAAACACTGTTGAAATATTCTCAGATTTCACCTTGTCAATCAGAAAAGCAACTGTGGAAGCCGAAGGCTCGGTCTCCTGAGAGCAGCCGGGAAACGCCGCCCAATAGTTAAGATCATACCGGTTTGCAAAATAAGCGAAAGGAAATCTGTCCGCAAATACAATTGTTTTTCTTTTTGCTTTTGAAACTGTTTCGCTAAACTCAGAATCAAGGTTTTCTATCTCATTAAGATAATATTCTGCATTTGCGTTATATGTATCCGAATTATTCTTATCCATTCCGCACACGGCTTCGTTGATCGCTTTTATCATAAGCATTGCGTTGAAGGGTGAAGTCCAAATATGCTCATCGTATTCAACTTCGTGAGAAACTTCGTTTTTGTCCTTTTGCATTCCCTCGGATACAACTTCCTCCAAAGGAGTTACGTAATCGAAAAGCCTCAAAATCTTTATATTCGAAGTGTCAAGCGAATTTATGATCTCCTCTACCCATTCCTCAGATTCTCCGCCGATGTAGATAAACAAATCGCATTGCTGTATTTTCAAAACATCTTGCGGAGAGGGCTCATAAGAGTGACATTCGCTGCCCGGCGGCAAAAGCATATCTACATTGCCTTTGTCCTTAACGACCGCTCTTGCAAAGTCGTAAGCAGGAAAAACAGTTGTCACAACAGACAATCCGGCGTTATTGTTTTTTGGCTTTTCACATGAGCAGGCGCATAACAACATGATCACACAAAGCAAAAATGCCAAAAGTCTATTTTTTCGCATAAAATTCCTCTACTATATTTTATTATATATTTAGACAATAATATTGTAAATGATTATAACTTTTTTGTCAATGATAAACACGTGAATTTAATAAAAACTGCAAAAAATGCAGCCGACATGTTTTTACAGTCGACTGCATCAATAAGTGCTGATTTTTATTTTATATTGAGCGCAAGCGAAGCGTTATTATAAGTTTCGTCCCCCGTGACCTCTTTTATTACCTTCAATTCTTTAGGGAATTTTATTTCATCGTTAACATCGCTCAGTTCAATTTCAACAATCGCTTTGTCGCGCCAGAAGGGATATATGTCTATCTCAAAACATTGTATCCCGAAAGTAAGGCAATATCTTGTTTTTCTTATCTGACGGCGTGTTGTGTCGGCGTTCATCAAAAGCTGCAAATACTCTTCTTTTGAAAGACGGCGCTCTATCTCAACACGTTTCATATTGTTTATGCTTCGTTTTGTGGTCTGGAAATATATGTAGTTGCCGTCGATTCCTCTTTGGCGCACACGCACCTCATCCCCGTTGAGCGTTTTCAAATATGTTTGAATTATCTCTATTCGCTGACAGTTGGGCAAATTTTCAAGCCAGTTGATATCGGGGTATTCTATAAGGAATTTGCGCTCTATCTCATACGGTTCGGGGCCGCCGAGGAAAGATGAGATCTCCGCAATCAGGCGTTTCATTTTGTTCTCGAAATCGGTCGCGTTGTCAATTACACGAAAATGAGGATGACCTGTCCACGCAGCCACTATCTTGTTATCAAGAGCGATTGCTTCCTCTATACTTTCAATTCTTGCAGAGTTGTTCTCGGTTGTGTAAAAGGCTTTTGCGCCCTTTGCCGCAGTAAGCAGATGGAAAACCGCGTCGTAGTTATCTCTGAGTTCTACCTCGTTAGACTGAACAAAGTCCATAACGGCGGAAAATTCCGCAGGCGTCATATAAGCCTTGTTATCAAGAACTCCTCTGTCGCACACGATCAGTATTTTGTCGGCTTTCATAGAACGGGCAGCCTGTTCAAAAAGCTTTTCTTTTTCTATTTGAAGTTTGACCTGACATTTCTGATAATCAAGGTTAGAGCCGCAGGTCCAGGGTGCTACACCGCCCGTAATAAACTCGGTGGCAGTTTCGGGTACAAACAAAACCGTATACCCAAACTGGGTAAAAGCGTTTTGTATCCAGCTCATAGCTGTTGTTTTTCCTGCACACGGTCCGCCCGTGATCACTATTTTTTTAATATTCAAGCTTGATAACCTCCGTAGCCGGAACGGTCATTCCGACTCAGTTTTGGTTTGAGCTAACATATCTTTACAAATACATTGCATATAATTATATCAAACCTTATCATATATTTCAATAGAAAATAACGTATTATATTAAGTTTTATGAATTATTTTCGAAATTTGTGTAATACAGTCAAAAGGAGTACATAATGAATAACAAAAAGCGAAAACCCTGCCACAATCGTGACAGGATTTTTGTTTTGGTGAGAGTGTTCTTAACCAGCCTAAAATTTCAATTAAAAGCCGGCTGAAAACATCACACATATCATACAAGCATTAATTGTCTCAGCAGAAATTTTTTGAATTGATAATAATATAAAAATCTAAAAGAACCACATATAACAAAAAATGCAACAAGGGCGAAGATTAAATCACTCGCCCTTGTTTACTTAAAAGCAGAATATATTAATAATAATCTTACGGTTCTGTAACATTTACGGTAACCTTAACAAGAGAGCTTATCCACGAGCCCATGTTGGGGTTAGTACCGTCGAAGGGCACGATAAGTCTGAGCTTTGATAGATCTTCGTCATCCACATTCCACGCA
>JAEEHZ010000250.1 GCA_016281115.1 Clostridiaceae bacterium
AAAGAGTCGCATTTTTCAAAGCATAATCTTCTACAAATTTTTCACATAATCTTTCAATCATTTTATAGAGTTCATCTCTTTTAGTTTGAAATTCTTCACCTGATACATTATGAAGTGCATAACTCATTCTCTCTGCTTCAGGACAACTTAATAGAATGTACAATTCAAGTGTCTCATTATCTTTCAAAGACTTAATCGCTTCATAGGTTTCCTCAGTTCCGCAAAGAACTTCAAGATTTTTTTCACCTTCGGCGTATGCCGGCATCAAAACCGACAACACAAGTAATAACGAAATAATACTGCAAATTACTTTCTTTTTCATGATAATAGCCTCCTTTAGAAAGTTAATCGTTTTTGTTTTATGTTTTCTCTGAATATAATTCTTTGCGGCAGCTAAGTACCGCTGCTGATAAATTCCTCATGCTAACCAACCCCTTTGAAATATATCAGTTATAATGTTTTATCTTTTCCTTACACTATATAAACACTTAAGGAACCGGTTTTTAGACAAAAAATTGAAAAAACTTAAAAAATTTTTTCCAAAGTTTTTTGTGGGCATACAAAACTAAGTGTACTATGATATAAAAGGGATTTTATCAGACCGTATCCTTA
Organism: Clostridiaceae bacterium; assembly: GCA_016281115.1. Classification (GTDB taxonomy): domain Bacteria; phylum Bacillota; class Clostridia; order Oscillospirales; family Acutalibacteraceae; genus JAEEHZ01. Next base: position 613 of record JAEEHZ010000250.1, read on the forward strand.
CGATGATGATTAAAATAATAAAGATACACATCCTCCAAATTAACATCTCCCGCATATTCAAACCCTTGCGGCAAATTATCGCCTACCGTGCGGAATGTAAGCCTGCCGTTTTTGTACACGACATTGTTCACATTAAATTCTTTTTAGCATGTTATTGTAGCACCATGGATGTACTGAAAAGGGGATATGAAGTTTTGGAATATAATAGAAAGACCGTGACAAACACGATCCTGAATATAAAAGTGTCGATATAATATTGTGCAGCATACTATATAACCGTAAAACCCTGAAACATCGTTACACCTCCTACAACTCCGCATTAAAAAGGTGTGCAACCGGCGTGCAACGGAAATGATTTTTAACAATTCTAAGTTGACTTATGTAAAAAAGAAAAAACGCCGAAACAGCGCATAAATACAGGCTATTCGAGCATTTTGGGCAAATAAAAATCCGCCTCAAAAAGGCGGATTTTTGGTGCGGGCGACAGGACTTGAACCTGCACGGTGTTGCCACAAGAACCTAAATCTTGCGCGTCTGCCAATTCCGCCACGCCCGCAGCTTTTAAATTAAAAGTTTATAATGGAATTTTGAAAATCAAATTATTTTTTGCCTGCTCTTATCCTGTCTACTTCTTTAAGCCATCTTTTTATCAATATTGCACCTATAGACAGAATTATGACATAAATTTCGCCTATCGCCACTTCATATTTGCAAACCAAAAGCGTTTCTGAACCGGGGGCAATATTCCAATAATAAAGCAACCCGCCGATTGCGTTTGCGGCAATAGTGGAAATCAGCAAATGAACAGAGAGAACAAAAAACTGCCAATCTTTTTGTGAAACAAACAAATTTGCAATTACAAGTACAGGCTGCAGCACAAGAAACAAAGGGGCTGTAACAGGACTTCCGCCTCTCCACAACAAACAAGCTAAAACCACAAGAACATAATTAACAATGTTCATAACAATAAACAATGCAAATTTAAACTTGTTCATTTACATTCCGTCCTTATTCAGCTACCGATCACGACGTGTATTTTACCATTTTGACAAACCTTTGTCAATATTTATAAGGTCAAATAAAAGACATATTAATTATGTAAAGCTCGCTCTTTCAAATTCTTCCCTACTCAAAACCGTTACCATACTGTAATCATCTGCTATCTTTTCGCAAACAGTGCGCGTTTCGTCGTCCATTCCGCAATCAAGACAGATTATTGTCTGGGCGCCGCCGCTGTCGGACCACTTTACTCTTGCGGCCGCGGCTCTTATGCGCTGTTCTGCGTCTTCGCAGTTTTTGCCGAGCGGCAATACTATGTAACTGTAATCACCTTTTGTTCTTACCCTTACGAAAAACAGTATTATACAGCGTATTATCTCGGTTATGCCTATGGCGCTGAGTACGACTATTATTCCCTCTGCAATTATCCTTAATATATCGCCCACAAAATCATCTCCTTTGATTTATATTATGAAATTATTTTTTATTTGCCACGAATATTTTCTCAAATAACCGTTCATAATAAAAAAGACGGACACAGCCGTCTTTATCATAGAGAGATTTATAAATCAAAGAGGTGTTTAAAATGAATAATTGTACAGCAAATGAATGTATAAGATGCACGGTTGACCAGTGTAAATATCACTGCGATCAGCAGAACTACTGTTCTCTTTCAAGTGTAAAGATAGGCACACATGAATCTAATCCTACGGTAGTACAATGTGTTGACTGCGAATCATTTGTAGCAAAAACAGGCTCCGGCAATTCAACTTCAAGCTACAACTAATCTTTAATGCCCCCGTAAAAGGTCTGTCGCAAACTGCTTACTGCGGTTTACAACAGACCTTTTTGCGTTGTGTTTGACCGTTTCTGAACGAATAACATTCATTCTCGTTCAAAACTATGTAATCCAAAAGACGTATATTAACGGATTTAAGATTATTTGAAAGCCCGTTTACAAATTCTTTGTCACTGTCATTACACAGACATTCAGAGAAACCTCGATATTCTGCAACAACCGCATACACCGCTTTATACATACCCGTCATAGACACCACAGAAGACTCCACACTCTCTTTGTCCTTTATTTGACCGCTGTAAATGAGCTTGTGTCGGGAGTTTAAAAGGATCATATAATAAGAAAACTTATCTGCGTCAAAACTCCTGTAAATCAAATCAGGCAATATCTCCAAATTGATGTATTTTGCTTCGTTGCTGCATCGGCTTGCATAATAAATCTCAAATATGTTTTTAAGATCGCATAAATATTCCGATGCCTTTTCACTTACTCCTGCTGCCATTAATTCTTTTTTGTCTGCATTTAAAACATTTATCAGGCTTCCGAACTTACTTATCAGACCATGAGCTATTTTGTTTGTGTCTCTGCGCGGAATACAGTAAAACAACAACAGCTCAAGTATTTCGTGTTCTTCTAATATTTCCAAGCCTCCAAGCTCGAACTTGTGTCGTAATCGGTTACGGTGACCGGCATTTTGTGAACCGCTCATATTCTTATCGTCCTTAATCTAATTAGTGTATAAATTGTATCATATTTTTTCGTATTGTGTCAAATTAATTAAAACAGCACATTTAACGGGAAATTAATCCTGCCAAATGTGCTGCTTTGACTATTCACGGAAAATTGCGGAATAGAGATTATAAGATTTTAAGCTGTCCAAATCAATTTGATACCGCAATTTCTTGTGAAAAACATTTTTATATTTTAATAGAATCAAAACCAAGCTCTTTTAAAAACCATGCATCATGAGCCGTAAAGGTTTTTCCGTTAAGGTATTCCAAAATCCCCGCGTCGGTGCCGAAAGTAAATTTGAGCTTGTATGAATACAGTGCCTGCCACTTAAGCCCCAACTGTCTGTTTTTGGCGTTTGTGGTCTTACCGTATTTTCCGTCGCCGACAAGCGGATGACCTATATGCGCCATATGCGCCCTTATCTGGTGTGTTCTGCCTGTCAAAAGCTCTATCTCCAAAAGGCTCATGCCGTCTTTTTCGCACAATACACGGTAAAATGTTTTTATCTTTTTGCCGCTGCCGTTATCCTTGTCGGAAACAAAAACTGTGTTTTTGTCTTCATCTTTTTCGAGATAAGCCTCAAGAAGGTCGCTTCTTTTATCAAGCTTTCCGTACACAACACATATGTAATACTTTTCAAGCTCGCGGTTTTTCATTTTCAAATTTAATATTCTAAGGCTTTCAGCGTTTTTTGCCGCTATTACAATTCCGCCGGTGTTTCTGTCTATTCTGTTAACGAGCGCAGGAGCAAACGAGTTTTCACTTTCGGGGTCGTATTCTCCCTTATTGTAAAGATAATGCTGTACTCTGGCAATAAGCGAGTCAAAGTGATAGCTTTCGTCACTGTGTACCAAAAGCCCCGGCTTTTTGTCAAGCAGCATAATATTGTCATCTTCATAGATGATATTAAGCTTATCGGGAGCTTTCAGAAATTCATAATCCGGTGTTGTCGCCTCAAAAAATTCGTCTTTGATAAAAAATGTAATAACGTCGTCTTGCTTGAGGCGATAATCCGGGTCTGCCTTTTTGCTGTTTACTTTAATACATTTTTTCCTCAAATATTTATACATTAGTGACAAAGGCATTGTTTTAAAACGCTTTTTCAAAAAGCTGTCCAACCGCTGACCTGCGTCGTTATAGGATACAGTTAAAGTACGCATAAAATATCCCCTGAAAAAATAATACCTCTACCCGACGCATAGCTCCGGCAGAGGTTGTGTAAGTATTAATCTATTAATCCGTGAAGCCTGATTCCACAAGCTTTACAAGACCGTCAACCGCGTCTTCTTCGTCTGCGCCGTCGGCAATGATCTTTATCATTGTTCCGCCAACGATACCAAGTGACAAAACGCCCAACAAGCTTTTGGCGTTTACGCGTCTTTCGTCTTTTTCAACCCAAATAGAGGCTTTGAACTCGTTTGCTTTCTGTATGAAAAATGTAGCCGGTCTGGCATATAACCCAACGTGATTCTGAACCATTACTTCTTTAATATACATTGTTACCCACTCCAGAAATAAATTTGTTTGAGATATAAATCTGCAAAACACTTTACAGTAGTATATTATAACACTAAAGCAAGTTTCGTCAACACCTCAGACTCATTTTCGGATGAATGACAACAAAATGGCTGTTTTTGCACGGGGTAATTGTGCAATTAAACAAATTTTAGGGTGGTTTTTTGTGGATAATTCATATAAATAAAGGTCAGTCCTGTTCTGTTTCCTCTTTGCAGAGATTGGAAGAAAGTATTTTTTTGTCTTCTTTTGTAAGCTCTGTTTTGTTATACAAATCTGGGCGAAGCTTTTTTGTAAGCATCAAAGACTGCGCTCTCCTCCACTTTTTCACGTTTTCGTGGTGTCCCGACACCAAGACCTCAGGCACCCCAACACCGTGCCACTCCTGTGGCTTTGTGTATTGCGGATATTCAAGCAGCCCGTTGTAGTGTGATTCTTCTTCAAAACATTCGCTGTCGGACAAAACTCCGTCAAGCATCCTGCTTATTGAATCGGCAAGTATAAGCGCAGGCAGCTCGCCCCCTGTCAGCACGTAATCGCCGATTGAGATCTCCTCGTCTATATATTCGTCAAGGACCCTTTGGTCTACGCCTTCGTAATGGCCGCAAAGTATACAAATATTATCGTAAGCAGACAATTGCTTAACTGTTTCCTGTGTTAAGGTCTTTCCCTTTGGAGACATATATATGAAATGCGGACGGGAACCTCTTTTTTTGCATATATCCTCAAAGCAAAGCGCAATCGGCTCGCACATCATGACCATACCCATTCCGCCGCCGTAAGGCGTATCGTCCACCCTGCGGTGCTTGTCAAAGGCGTAATCTCTCAGTTGTGTGCAGGCAATTTCCACTTTGCCGTTTTTTCTTGCCCTGCCTATTATGCTTTCGCTCAAAACACGCTCGCACATTTCGGGAAACAGCGTTATTATGTCAATTATCATCGTCAAACAATCCCTTCATAGGGTATATCAAAACCGTGTTCTTGCCAATATCAATTTCTTTAACGACATCATCAATAACGGGGATAAGATACTTTTTGCCGGTGTCGTTTGTTATTTCGTAAACATCGTTTGCGCCCGTTGCAAAAACATCGGTAATTTTGCCGTATATTTTATCGGTAGCGTCATTATCACATACGGTCATACCTATTATATCTTGTATAAAAAACGCGTTTTCGTCCTTGGGGATATCGTTTCTTGAAGCGAGGATCACCTTTTGGCGCAGCTTTTCAGCTTCGTCTGCCGTGTTATAGCCTGTAAATTTGATGACAGCCTGATTTTTTGAATTGGGGCGTGCGCGCTCAACAATCAATTTTTCGGCGCTGTCTTTTATGAGCATATTTTTGATCTCGCATAACACCAATGGAGAATCGCACCAACATTCCGCTTTTACCTCGCCTTTTATTCCGTGAGGAGCGACGATTTTTCCTATTTCAAGAAATTCCTTTTGCATAATGACCTCCAAAAATAACGTAACGTTATTGTATCACATGTTGTGTGCATATTTCAATTAATAAGGGAAAATATAGTAGAAATATTATTTTTATGAAACGGAGAATCAATTATGTTAGCAACGGAAAACAAAAGTATAACAGGAACACAAACCGAAAAGAACCTTTTCACCGCCTTTACGGGTGAATGTCAGGCTCACGCAAAATACCTTTATTACGCTGAAAAAGCGAGAGAAAACGGCTACAATCAAGTTGCCGACCTGTTTGAAGAAACTGCAGGCAACGAGCTTCAGCATGCAAAAATCTGGTTTGAATTTATAAAGGGCGGTCAGGTGCCCGAAACACCCGAAAATCTTACAGACGCTTTAAACGGTGAGCATTTTGAATGGGAAGAACTGTATTCCAAAATGGCCGAAGAAGCAAAAAACGAAGGCTTTGACAGACTTGCCGATTTGTTTAACAATATAGCCACCATTGAGAATTATCACGAAACAAGATTTTTAAAGCTTCTTGAAAATGTTAAATCGGGGACCGTATTCTCAAAAGAAGGCGACACGCTGTGGATATGCGGCAACTGCGGACACGTTTATGTGGGAAAAACCGCGCCCGAGAATTGCCCCGTCTGCTCAAAGCCGCAGGCGTTCTTTGAGCAAAAAAGCAAAAATTATTAAAGATAAACAGTACGGTAAACTCCCGAAAGACCGATTATTTACAGTCTTTCGGGAGTTCTTTATACGATAAAAAATTTAAACGGCAAAACTTTTCGCTTTTTTCTTGTTGAAAGAGGAGGATTGCAGTCCACAAGTATTGTATCTTCACCGATAAGGACGATATTGTCCCAACATATTACAATGTCGTCATATCTTCCGAATATGCCGAAAAATTTCAGCCTTCCGAAGATAACTATAGATACCAGCCTTGCGGTGTTAACATCTATTTCAACATCGTCTACACATCCCAGTTTTGCACCGTTGCATCTGCATATGACCTCTTTGTTTCGCAGATCGGTAACGCGGCATTTCAAAATATATCACTCCCGAAAAAAAGTTTATATCAAAAATCGAGCAGTTGTGTGGGTTTTCTTATTGGGTTTGTATTTTTATGTCATAAAAAGGAATTTTGGGGTTGAAACAGTTACAAAAATGTGCTAAAATGTAACAAGGTTGTAATAAGATAAGGTTGTATGTCGAAAAGACACCAAATAGGTATATATCGGAAAGGGAGAGACGCTTTTACATGAACAAATTATTGCTTAAAATTAAAAGATATATTGTGGTTACCGTTGCCTCGATAATGGCAGTGTCAACGTGTTTTATACCTAATGCTTCGGCAGATTATTCAACGGGTGTGGGGCTTGCCGCGCACGCGTTAAACGCGTATTATCAGGGATGGTCTTATGTATATGGAGGGTCTTCTCCCGGGGCTGTTGACTGCTCGGGTCTGATATGTACATATAACGGAGTAGGCGGAATACGAACAAGTATGCTTGCGGCGTCGCCTGAATCGGGATATGTTTACAACGGCATACCTAATATACACGGACTCGGACTTTATCAGCCGGGACACGTAGGAGTATATGTAGGCGGAGGAATGGCTGTAGACGCCAGAAACGAATATTACGGCGTATGTTACCAATCCGTATACACAAAAAGCTGGACCTCTTGGTTTAAGGTAAGCGGCGTAAGCTACCCCAATACAGGTTGGGTAAAATTTCAGGGAGACAGCTATTATTATGAAAACGGCGAATACATAACCAACACAACAAGAGAGATAGACGGCGGCTATTATACATTCGACGCATACGGCAAGTCCGATTATTCTCCCGATGACAGCGCATATCTGGCAACGGATTATTCGTCCGTTAACGTATCCTCAAATTATTCTTATCAGGATGATTCTTCAAGTCAGGATTACAGCTATGATAACGACGATTATACATATACAGAGCCTCAAAGCAGCTATAAAAGCTCATCAAAGAGCACTAAGTCGTCAGGCGGAAAATATACTGCTTTATACAACGGCTATATGGGCAAAGATGTTGAAAAGCTTCAAAAAAAGGCTCAGGATTCCCGGATTCTTTGCCACGGCCTTGACGAATTTTTACGTTACCTTACCACAAGCGCCGTTTTCGGATTTTCAAAAGCGTGCACCGTTGA